>BTTC01000061.1:0-9087 GCA_036244935.1 bacterium
CGAGTACTACACCGGCATGTATGGCCCCGTGATAGGCATCGCCGAGGCCGCAAAAACCGGCCCCGCCACTACGGTTATTACCGGTTTTGCGGTGGGACTCAAAAGCACCCTGCTTCCGGTTATTGTCATTTGCATCGCCACCTATGTTTCCGCGCAGCTTGCGGGTCTTTACGGCATAGGCCTGGCCGCCGTCGGTATGCTTGCAACCGTCGGAATCACGATGAGCGTAGACGCATACGGACCGGTAGCCGATAACGCCGGCGGCATATCCGAAATGGCCGGACTCGGACCCGAAACGCGCGCCATTACCGATTCGCTGGATGCCATAGGCAACACCACCGCCGCGATAGGCAAGGGATTCGCCATCGGCTCGGCGGCGCTTACGGCGCTTGCCCTGTATTCCGCTTATTCGGCGGCCGTGGGTCTTACGACCATAAACCTTTTAAGCCCCAAGGTAGTTGTAGGGATGTTTCTGGGTGGCTGCGTCCCCTTCCTGATAGCTGCCATGACCATGACATCGGTGGGTAAGGCGGCAATGGCGATGGTAGAGGAAATCCGCCGCCAGTTCCGCGAGATACCGGGCCTGATGGAAGGAACTGCCAAGCCCGATTCCGCCCGCTGCGTTGAAATCAGCACCAAGTCGGCGCTCAGCGAAATGGTTCTGCCGGGTCTCGTGGCGGTTGTCACGCCGCTGGCGATAGGACTTGGACTTGGAAAGGAAGCTCTTGGCGGAACTCTGGCCGGAGCGACGCTGACCGGCGTGCTGCTTGCCCTGCTGATGGCAAACGCGGGAGGAGCATGGGACAACGCAAAAAAATATATCGAAAAAGGCAACCTCGGCGGCAAGGGCTCCGAGACTCACAAGGCCAGCGTGGTTGGCGACACCATAGGCGACCCTTTCAAGGATACCTCCGGGCCGTCCATGAATATCGTTATCAAGTTGATGGCCATTGTTTCGCTGGTTATTGCTCCTTTGCTCGTATAGACTTTCCCATGGGAAAAATTTAGAAACATGACGGTGTTAGCCATGGAAGAACGTAAGGAAGAGCAGGCGATAACGGTAAACGTCAGCGATATAGATGCCGAAGATGGCCTTTACCTTGCGCTTGAGCGCCCCGTGGAGGACTTTTTGCATGATTTGGATGATAAGGGATCCGGGCGGGGGACGCCGGTAAAAATCGAGGTTAATATAAAGATCTACGGCCAGGACATCTACGTAACCGGAATTGCCGGCGGGGGCATAGAGCTGCAATGCAGCTGCTGTCTGGCCGATTACAGGCATCGTCTTGATCTGCGGCTTGACGCGCATTTCGTTTCGAAGGATGATGCCGGTGAAGAAGATGAAATAAACGTCTACGACGGCGTGACGATAAATATACATCCGTTGGTTCGAGACAATTTGATAATGGCCATGCCCATAAAACCCCTTTGCAGGGGTGACTGCAAGGGGCTTTGCGTAAAATGCGGCGCCGATTTGAACGTTGCCGATTGCGGCTGCGAACGCGGTGATGTCGACGCAAGGCTGGCCGTTTTGAGAAAACTCAAGGAAAAATTTTAACACTGATTCGAGGATACAAAAAAGATGCCGGTACCTAAGAAAAAGACGTCAAAAAGCAAAAGGGGGATGCGGCGTTCCCACGACTCGCTGCAGCAGCCGGGACTTTCCACGTGCCCCAACTGCCAGGAAGTCAAGATTCCGCATCATGTCTGTCCGCATTGCGGTATGTACGGCGACAGGGAAGTAATAACCATCGAGGAAGAATAATCCCCTACGAAGAAAATGTCCCCCCATATAAAAATCTCCCCGTAGCTGTATGACAGCGGGAAACCGGGGCGGCGTATCGGCTGATTCCTCCGTGACTGATATCGAAAAAACTGTTCGGGCCGATGCAGTCGGCGTTTTTAAAATTGCCGTTGACGCCATGGGAGGCGATAACGCTCCGGGAGCTATCGTTGACGGCGCGATTCTAGCCGCCCAAAAGCTGGGCTGCCGCATTCTTCTTGTGGGACAGCCCGAAACGCTGGAGACGGAGATTGCGCGGCATAGCATTGACGAGATCAACATTGAAATCGTCCCCGCAAGCCAGGTTGTGGCGATGGACGAATCCCCTTCGGAGGCTTTCCGCAAAAAAAAGGATTCTTCCATAACGGTCGGCGTGAACCTCGTCAAGAACGGCCGGGCGGATGCCTTTATAAGCGCGGGAAACACCGGCGCGGTGATGGCCGCCGGCACTTTGCTTTTGCGTATGATACCGGGCATAAGCAGGGCCGCAATCGCCGTTATACTGCCGACTTCAAAAAGCGCGTCCGTACTGCTGGATGCCGGCGCAAACGTGGATTGCAAAGCCCAAACGCTTTTCGAATTCGGCATCATGGGCTCGGTGTACGCCGGGTTCATGCTGGAGAAGGATTTCCCAAAGGTAGGCGTGCTTAGCATAGGCGAGGAGGAGAGCAAAGGAAATGAAATATCCCGCGAGGCCGCATCGCTTCTGAGAAAAAGCTCCATCAACTTCACCGGCAATATAGAGGCAAAAGACGTATACCGGGGCGGCGCCGATGTTATAGTCTGCGACGGGTTTATCGGTAATATCTCCCTGAAAATAAGCGAAAGCGTGGCCGAGATGATCGGCGGGGGGCTTAAAGAGATTTTTTCGCGCAACTGGCGGAGCAAAATGGGTTACCTTCTGCTGCGCCCTTACGTGGAAGAGTTCAAAAAACGCATCGATTATCACGAGTACGGCGGCGCGCCGCTTTTGGGTCTGAACGGCACGGTTATCATCTCTCACGGCTCTTCGTCCGAAAAATCCATTAAAAACGCAATCATGCAGGCGGAGCGCTTTACCAGAATGAACGTAATATCAAAAATCCGCGAGGGTATAGAAAAAAACACGGATATCGGAGCCGCCGTAGAAAAAAAAAGAGGGTTCTGGAAACAGATCAAGGATTCAATTCATATCAAGTCCGGACCTTCGGAAGGCATAGGGTAGGCTGTTGATATCCGTAATAGACGGTACCGGCAAGTTCCTTCCCGAAAAGATACTTACCAACCGCGACCTCGAAAAGATGGTCAGTACCTCCGACGAGTGGATCGTGGAACGCACAGGTATAAGGAACCGCCGCATAGCGGACGGCAACGTTTCCGCATCCGACCTCGCGCTGCCCGCCGCAAAACAGGCGCTGGAATCCGCCGGTCTGAAGCCGGAAGACGTGGAACTGATTATCGTAGGCACTTCAACGCCGGATATGCTTTTTCCTTCCACCGCCTGTTTCGTGCAGGCAAAACTGGGCGCATCGCGCGCGGTGGCGTTCGACCTGCTGGCCGCGTGTTCCGGTTTTATATTTGCTCTGGCCGCGGCGGACAATTACATTAAATCCGGCGCTTATAAAAATGCGCTTGTGATCGGCGCGGAGGTCTATTCCAGCATAGTGGACTGGCAGGACAGAACAACCTGCGTGTTGTTCGGCGACGGCGCGGGAGCGGTGGCGCTTAAAGCGCAAGAGGGAACTTCGGATGGTATATTGTCAACGCACATATTCTCCGACGGCTCGAAGGCGGATTATCTATACGCCCCCGGAGGCGGCAGCAGCCAGCGCTTTTCGACGAAGATGATAAACGAAAAACAGTACTGCCTTAAAATGCAGGGCCGGAAAACATTCACCGTGGCGGTTAAGAAAATGGTGCAGGCGGCGCGTATTGCGTTGTCGCACAACTCCGTATCAACATCAGACCTGAAACTGGTGATACCGCACCAGGCGAACAGGCGCATCATAGAGGCGGTTGCAAGACAGCTTGGGATGAATATCGAAAATTTCTTTTTCAACATCGAAAAGTACGGTAACACCGCCGCGGCGTCGCTCCCCATCGCTTTGGATGAAGCGATCCGCGAGGGAAGGGTCGTAAAGGGCGACCTTGTATTAACCGTTACCTTCGGCGGCGGTTTTACGTGGGGATCCGCCCTCATAAGGCTTTAAACAAAATTCGCTATTAACCCCAACGGCTGGCAGCGTGAAATTGCAGGTGACGCCTTTTCCCAACTCGCTTTCCACCCAAATTCTACCGCCCATGAGTTCTATGAGATTTTCACAGATATAAAGACCCAGCCCGGTACCGGACTTGAAACCGGAGTCATCAATTTTGTTGAAACGCTCGAAGATGGTTGGAAGCTCGCTTTCGGCGATGCCTATCCCCGTATCGCTTATTGAAACCGTTACGCAGCCTCCGCTGTTTTTCGCACTTATGCGTACGGTTCCCTCTTCCGTAAACTTTACCGCGTTATCAAATACGTTCATCAAAATCTGCGTTAACCTTTTCCGGTCGGCTTTAACCAGGGGCAATCCTTGCGGAAAGTCTGTTTCAAGATCAAGGTTTTTTCCGCCGGTAAGTTCGGCCACCTCCGCAAAAAGTTCTTCCATCAATTTCGGGAGTGATATTTCTTCCGTGACAAATCGAACGCCCTTGGCTATCACCAGCAGCTCCGCGACGTCATTCAGTAATTTTGCCAGACGGTTGCCTGAATCAAGTATGTGCTGCGCGTATCCTTTCAACTTTTCCCATGTGAGATTCTTGTTTTCAAGCATCCGCAATATCGTTTCTGAAAAACCTATGACGCCCGTAAGCGGCGTACGGAACTCGTGGTTGATGGAAACCACGAAAATATTTTGCATTTTGCTTAATTCCTGCTCCGCTTTAAGTTCCGCCAGCTCTTTTTCATTTTGCAGTTTTTCTTCGGCTTTACTCATTAATTCAAGCATGAAGTCGCGCAGTTCAAGCGCGCGGGCAATAGCCGGTTGAAGGTCGGTTTCCCACCTGTCCTTTTCAACGCGGAAAATCCCACCCTCGCTCATCCGTGCCAGCTCCATCGCCTCGCCGTCGTCGAAAGCGGTAAAAATAATACGTCCCGGCGGAAGCCCGTCTTCAACCGGCATCTTTTTCATCAACTCGATACCGTCCATTCTAGGCATGCGGACGTCGGAAATCACGAGGTCGGGCGTGTGGGTTTTCAGTAGTTCCAAAGCCTCAAAGCCGTTTTTAGCCGTCAGTACGGAAAAACCCTTTCTAAGCAGGTATCGTTCAAACGATCCAAGGATCCGCTCATCGTCATCCACCAAAAGTACTTCGGTCATAATTCTTTATTCCATATCGTTGAAAAAGATTTTCAGAATCGCGTCGGTTTGCGTATGAACCAATTCAATTATTTCTTCGTTATCCAGAACTTTCATATTGACGTACTCCGTCAGCCATGTATCGATTTCCGGTACAAGATTGCCGTCCCAGCTGTCCCCCAATTTGAGCGAACGGACAAGCGCGTCGGCCAAAAAAACCGTAACCGTTTCCATTGCGTACTCCGAGTTCAGACGCGGCCTGTGGTGCAAGCCCACAACCTTGCAATATCTATCGGGAACCTTCCACCTGGAAAGAAGCAGTTGCCCGATGCGCTCGTGCGTAGTTTCAAACAGTTCTTTTTCAGCCTGCCAGTAAAACAGTTCTTCGGAAAGGCATTTTCCCCGCACGGCTTTTACCTCCTCCGAATGGAATTTATATTCCACCACTTTGCCGATGTCGTGCATCAGCCCGCAGATGAAAAGTTCTTCGATCTCGCGGTAATGCAAATTTTGACCTATTATCTTGGCCGTTACCGCAACCGATATCGAGTGAACCCACAACCCCTTGATGTCTTCCTGCCCGCCAAAAACTTTAAACACCGAAGTGGCCATAATGAGATTTTTAACGGCGCTGACCCCAAGCAGCGTAATCGCCTGCTCGACTTTTGATATTTTCCTCGTCATTCCGTAAAAAGCCGAGTTAATAAGCCTCAAAACTTTGGCGGTAATAACCATGTCGCGTTCAAGAACGGCTGCAATCTCGCGGCTCGAACTTCGCGGCTCGTCCGCAACACGGCAAATCTCATTGAAGGAAGCGGGCAAAGTCGGAAGGTCGTCTATACGGTCAACAATTTTTGATGTAATCATTAAAAAACACGCTTATAGAAAAGTTATTGATCGCCGTTCATGGGAAGCGTTACGGATAAACAATGGAACGCCGGGCTGGTTTTTAATACCCGGACAATCTCAGTTCATATTATAACAAAAGACGGTTTTGCCAAAAATTTCTCATGCTTCAAAACAACTTGACAAAGGAGCTTTTACATATAAGAGCGCTAGTTTATGGACGCAAACCGGGATTCTCTTACGAAATCCTTTACTCCGCCGGCTATGCCTTTGGCTATAAGCTCGCGGAACGCCGGGCTGCGGAGTCTTTTTTCCTCCGTCCGGTTGGTTATGAAGGCCGTCTCTACGAGGATTGAAGGCATCCTCGCTCCGTGAAGCACGTAAAACATGGCGCTCTTTACGCCGTGGTTGCGTACCTTGTACTTTTTGGACAGTGTCGATACCAGTCCGCTTTGCACGCTGCCGGCCATCTTACTTGACTCGTTTATCTTGTCGGTGTTTTTCATATCCGAAAGGATGAAAGCCAGGTCGTTCATATCCTGATCGTCGGAACCTAACGCCAGCATGTTTTCTCTGGCGGCCGTATACATCGCATTCCGGCTTAGCGCCGGGCTGAGGAAATATGTTTCCACGCCGCGCGCCCTGGAACTGGTGTTTGCGTTCAGATGTATGGATATGAACAGGTCCGCGTTTTTTGTGTTTGCAAACGCGGGGCGCTCCTCAAGCGGGATGAACACGTCCCGCGTCCGCGTCATCAAAACCCTGCATTTGCACTGCCTCTTAAGTATTTTTTTAAGCCTCAACCCGATGTCCAGGGCAACGTCCTTTTCCCTAAGGCCCGACTTGCTCACTGCTCCCGGATCCCTGCCGCCGTGTCCCGGATCTATGACTATGGTTTTGCTGGAGTAAAACGTTTCCGACAGCGATACCTTTCTGGCCTTTATACTTTTTCGCCCGGCATTATTCCTGATTTTGGGAGGGGACAAAAGCCCCGCCGCGATAAGGCCGTCGCTATCCGGGGCGGGCGCCGCCGGTTTCATCAACCCTGCGGCCTTTGGTGGAGTCTTGCCTGTATATTTCGCAGACTTCGAATAATATTCCGAGCTGCGGGCCAGTAAACCGGTTTTTTTCATCCCAGGTTTTGTAGATTTTGTATGAAAATCCAACACGATGCGCGCCGGATTGGAAAGTTCCATCGCCGTATACCTTGCGGATTTATTTAATGCTATCTTGATGCGCGTAATCCCGTTTTTAGCGTTCGATACCCTGACGGACTTGACCGGCCCCTTTGCCGGCATAACTGATTTGGCTATCTTTTTACCGTACCGCGTGCCGAGAAGGTCAACAACCAGCACGCCGCCTGCTTTCGGACGGGTAACGCGGTAGTTGACGATCCTGCCAAGATCGAAAACAACTCTTGCATAACTGTCGCTGCTCCAGTAGCGCACCGCCTTGAATTCGGATAGACCCCGCTTTTTTTTCGGTTTTTTAGCCTTGACTACTTTAGGCCCGGATTTTTCCATGATGCGCGCCATTGCCTTTTTTGACTTTCCAGACATGTCGCCGGTGGGGAACCATCTTAAAACGCCTCGGTAGGCTGCAAGCGCCTCGTCGTGATTGCCCGCTTCTTCGTGCAGCTCGCCAGTGCGAAAAAGCGCGTCGTCCGCCAGCACGTTTACCGGATAACTGCGGACAAGGACGCGGAAAATGGTTATAGCGTTTTGCTTGTCGGAGTTTTTACCGAAGCGGAGGTAAATGAACTGGTAAATCCTGCCGGTCATGAAAAGAGCCTCCGGCGTCTTTTTGCCGCCGGGGTTTTGCGTATAAATATCCTTGAACAGCCGCACCGCCTTCATCCACTCGGAGCGGGGAAATTTTTCAGGAGCATAAACAAGTCGGTAATAATTTTTTGCCGCTTTTTTGTACAGCTCGGCGGACTTATCAAGCGCGGAAAATGCCGGATGCGGCATAATCAGAAGAAGGCATACCGCAACGGCAATCAGCCTTGGATAGCTCATAATCATATACAATTTACGCTAATTATAATAGAAAGTACAGGCTGTGCTTTTTATGGCGTTTTATATATAAAATATTAAAAGCCTCTGAAAAACTCATAAAAATGATAGTTGCTGCGAATGATCCTCCCCTTGATGCAAGGGAAGGCGGCCCGCAGGGTTTTGTACCATTAACGCTTGTCATGGTGGTTCCTGAGCTTGTCGAACGGTCGAACCACGACACGCTCATGGTGACAGGTTACCAGCTTAGGGTGACAGACCCCGCTTGTCATGGTGGTTCCTGAGCTTGTCGAACGGTCTGGAGTGCACCCCTGTAACTGGAGCGTTTTTCCAATAAATTAGGGTGTCTGTGCCGACAAATGAGGGATAATTTCCTCGGAAGGAGTCGGACAGATGAAAAAGTATCGTCATTTTGATGAAGAATTCAAGCGTGAAATAGTCGGCCGCATTGATGGCGGGATCATCACCAAGGCCCAGGTGTCGAGAGAATATAACATTTCCTCTTCACTTATAGACCGCTGGCAGAGGCAGCTTCACGAAGGAACCATGCGGCCTCGGCCATCCGCCCGTGAAAAACAGCTGGAGCGTGAGTTGGAGATGTACAAGAAGAAGGTCGGTGAACTGAGCATGCAGGTAGACCTCTTAAAAAAACTAAAGGAAGCCTCAGCATCCTTGGTACGAGGCACCACCTTGAGAAGGTCGAATGGGTACGTCGTAACCGGCAAGCCGTCGGCTCCGTCCGGCAAGGGTGCAAAATGATGGGGCTGAACGCGTCGACCTATTATTACCAATCCAAAGTATCACGCGTAGAAGGTGACAAACGCGACGCCGACCTTAGTGACAAGATCGAGTATTTGCAATCAGAGTTTTCATGTTACGGATACCGAACGCTCCGCGCGCAACTGCTCAAACAATACGGGATGATTGTAAACGGCAAACGGTTGCTGCGAATAATGCGCAAGCATAACCTGTTTATGCAGGTTAAGAAGCGGTTTATAAAGACGACGGACTCGGATCACGAGTACCCGGTTTATCCGAACCTGCTCAAGGGACGTGAGGTGACAAATGTTAATCAGGTGTTTGTTTCGGACATTACTTACATCCGCATTCTGACCGGTTTTGT
>BTTC01000062.1:0-9075 GCA_036244935.1 bacterium
CAGCAAGGCTCTTTTTGCCCTTTTTCATGATCGCGTTAATGCACCGGGTTACAATCAGCTCGCTGTAAAGGGGATCGGGCAGGATGTGCTTTTTTATTACTCGTCTTCTGCGTGACATGGCGGTATGCCTATTACTTCTTTGGACGTTTCGCGCCGTATTTGGATCGGCTCTGTTTTCTGTTATCAACGCCCTGGGTATCGAGCGTGCCGCGTATCACATGATAGCGGACACCGGGAAGGTCTTTAACGCGGCCTCCGCGCAATAGAACGATGGCGTGTTCCTGAAGGTTGTGACCCACGCCCGGAATATACGTTGTGACCTCGAATCCGTTTGTAAGCCTGACGCGCGCTACCTTGCGAAGGGCGGAGTTGGGCTTTTTGGGCGACTGCGTATAAACGCGCGTGCATACCCCGCGTCTTTGAGGACAGGACGTAAGCGCCGGACTTTTCGTTTTTGTCCGGATTTTCTTCCGTCCGAGACGCACAAGCTGGTTAATCGTAGGCACCGGATTCCTCCTAGCAACAAGTTAATAAGATCAAACGATCCCGTTCAAATTCACACATCCAAAATACGAATGCTAGATGTTATATGTTACGAACAGCGTATGTCAAATATTTTCTACGCCTTTTTTACAGTCTCCATGTGACGCCGCCCCGCCTGACAAAAATTCCTCCGCCGATGTAACGGTAATGTAACGGTAAGAGTATAGCGCATATCAACCGCGATATTCCACATGCGGCTTTAAAAGCAGGCGCCCATACACGCAAGCGGCAAACGGGTTTTGTTTTATGATCCAAGATTGTATCTGCGCCGGCAGGTATGTTGGGCATTTTTTAAAAGCTCCGGAAGGCGCTGTTGATTGCGAATACCATCGAAGACGGGTCCGCCCTGCCCTTTCCGACGATGTCCATTGCCGTGCCGTGATCGACCGAAGTCCTGATAAACGGCAGCCCCAGCGTCACGTTAGCGCAGTTCCCGAACGATACCGCTTTTATTCCAACCAGCCCCTGGTCATGATACATGGCCAGTATCGCGCGGTACCTTTTCCTTGCGTGCGGTGCAAAAACAGTATCCGCGGGCAGGGGGCCGATGGCGTTTATACCTTTTTCAACGGCGGCTTTAACGGCAGGCGCGATAATTTTTTTCTCTTCGCCGCCGAATATACCGCCGTCGGAAGCATGGGGGTTCAGACCGCATACCGCTATGGCCTTCGTGGAAGGGATGTACCGGTGTATCAACTCGAGTTTTTGCGCTATGGACTCGAAATTTACCGCCTTGATCGCCTCTTCGAGAGACAGGTGCGTGCTAAGCAGAATTACGCGCATCTCCCGCGACATCATCATCATCGCCACGTTATCAGAGCCGGTGAGTCCGGCAAGCATCTCCGTATGCCCCGGATACGGAACTCCCGCAAGCGACAGCGCCTTTTTATTAATGGGCGCCGTAATCACGCCGCGAAAGTTTCCGGCCATGCAAAGTTCAACGGCTTTTTTTATATAAGACGCGGACGCGCGCCCGCAGGCTGCCGAGATTTTTCCGACCGCAATTCCGGCTTTCGGCAAAGCGTTCATATCCAAAAAAGCGGCCCGGCCCGGCGGCGGAAACTTTGTACGATTGTAATCCGCAAAATCAACCTTCGCGCCTTTTACCGATTTGAATGCCGACAGATCGCCGATGACGACTATCATCCTGCGCCGTGCGGCGGAAATTTTGTACAATGCCCTGACGCAAACCTCCGGGCCGATTCCTGCCGGGTCTCCCATCGTCAGCGCAAACCGCGCAACTCTTTTTTCAGCCATGGAAGTATTTTACTTTATCGGCCAAACAATCGCGTTTTCCGGAATTTTTGTATAGCGTCTCAATTTGAATCTATACGCCCATGATCATATTTCCTGGAATTTCAAAATGACCCACTACCCTTTAAACAGGTAATTTACTTTGGATGCTGTAAAAATAGCAGTTCTGCGGTAGTATCATGTGTTCAAATCCAAAGTGGGGACAGTAGTGACAAAGCAGGATAAATCCAGAATACTGAAATTCGATTTCCTTGTTATCGGCTCCGGACTCGCCGGGCTTGTATACGCTCTGGACGTAGCGAAAAAGGGGCGGGTGGCTATTGTCACCAAAAGGGAGATAACGGAATCAAACACCGCCTACGCGCAGGGCGGCATCGCCGCCGTTACATCGGACGACGATTCATTCGATTTGCACATGAAGGATACGATTAACGCCGGCCATTCACTTTGCCGCGGGGAAGCGGTAAAAATCCTGGTCGAAAACGGGCCCGCCGCCGTCGAACATCTGGTGGAGCTCGGCGCAAGGTTCACGCGAAACGATAACGGGCCGGCATCCGGTCTGGACCTGCACCGCGAGGGCGGCCACTCCAAAAGGAGAATCGTCCACGCGGCGGACGTTACCGGACGCGAGATAGGGCGCGCCCTTGTGGATGCGGTAAAGGCGGAGCCGAATATCACCTTGTTTGAAAACCACATCGCAATCGACCTGGTACTGCGCTCGAAAATAGAGGACAGCTCCCAAACACAGGACCGCGTGGTGGGGGCGTTCGCGCTTTCACCGGAAAAAGGCGATGTAAAAACCATCCTTGCTCCGATAACTTTTCTTGCGGCGGGCGGGTGCGGCAAGGTTTACCTTTACACGTCCAACCCCGATATTTCATCCGGCGACGGCATCGCAATGGCTTTCCGCGCCGGCGCGCGGACGTCAAACATGGAATTCATGCAGTTCCATCCCACCTGCCTTTACCACCCGCGCGCGAAATCATTCCTTGTTTCTGAAGCCGTGCGCGGAGAGGGGGGCCTGCTGCGCCTTATGGACGGCTCCGCCTTCATGGAAAGCTATCATCACATGGGGTGCCTCGCGCCGCGCGACATCGTGGCAAGAGCAATAGATACCGAGATGAAAAAACGCGGTGACAACCATGTCTATCTGGACGTCACCCATCTGGCCGATTTCCGCATACGCGAGAGGTTCCCGAATATCTGCCGCACCTTGAAAAGTTACGGGTTCGATATGACAAAAGAAATGATACCGGTGGTGCCCGCCGCGCATTACATCTGCGGCGGCGTAGACGTCGATCTTTGGGGACGGACTTCGCTGCCCGGACTTTTCGCAGGCGGCGAGAACGCATGCACCGGCGTACACGGCGCGAACCGTCTTGCAAGTAATTCCCTGCTGGAGGCGGTAGTATTCCCGCGCCGCGCCGCGCAGAAAAGCATGGAGGAATGGGAACCGCTAAACGTAAAACCGGCAAAACCCTGGACATCCGGCAACGCGGTGGATTCCGACGAGCAGGTTGTTATCACACAAAACTGGGATGAGATAAGACGCACCATGTGGAACTACGTCGGCATAGTACGATCAAACAAACGGCTCGTTCGAGCCAGGCACCGAATGGAAATACTCGACCAGGAAATCAGGCAGTACTACTTCGATTTTCTGGTGACGTCAGACCTCATCGAACTCAGAAACATCGCCACATGCGCCGACCTTATCATCGAATCCGCCATGCTGCGAAAGGAAAGCCGGGGACTGCACTACAACATCGACTACCCGAAAGAAAACAAAAACCCCCGCGAAACCTTTATACGGCCTGCCGGAGTGAGAACATGACCCGGATGTTGCCCAAATAAAAAACAAGCTGTCATGGTGAGCTCGTCGAACCATCCTTCGATAAACTCAGGATGACAGACGATAAACTCAGGATGACAGGTTATGAAAGCTTTAGGCGATAACCCGTAAAATTACCTTCTCGTGCCCATTATCCTCAGCATCATGATGAATAGGTTTATGAAGTCGAGGTACAGCCTCAGCGCGCCGGAGATGGCTTCTTTAGTGTCTTCTTCGGTTCCTTCGTTGCCGAGGATGTTCATACGCAGTATCGACTGCGTATCGTAAGCGGTGAGGCCGGTAAAGATGATTACCCCTATGAACGTGGTGATCCAGTAGATCATCGTGCTTTGCAAAAAGATGTTCACCAGCGACGCGATGAGTATCCCGATCAGCCCCATGAAGAGGAACGATCCCCACGACGTGAGGTCTTTTTTCGTCGTCGCGCCGTAAAGCGACATCGCGCCGAACATGCCCGCCGTCACCAGAAACGTGCTTGTGATGGACGAGGTTGTGTACGTGAGGAATATGACGGAAAACGTTAGTCCGTTAAGCGCGGCGTACCCCAAGAAGACCGTCTTGGCCCTTTGCGCGCTCATCGTCATCACCCTGCTTGCAAGGTAAAAAACCGCGCCCAGCTCGGCGATTATCAATCCGAAAAAGATGATGGGATTGCCCGCTATCGCGTAAACGAGCGTGGGGCTTTGGCCCACAAACCACGCAATAAATCCGGTTAAGGCAAGGCCGGAGCCCATCCAGTTGTAAACTCTTATCAGAAATCTTTTTTGTTCCTCAACCGCCTGGGCGGGGGAGATTCTTCCTGATGATCCGTAATAAACGTTATGACTATCCATGAACCTGATTCTCCTTTATTTTTGTTTCAAACCAATCAGATTATATCCGAATAGCGCTTCGGCTGACTATACAAATGTTAATCCGCGGGATACTTGACTTCCCCGATACGGCATCTTATGTAAGCCCGGAGGGGTGTCTTTGCGCACATCTATGATTACCTGAAGTGGCTGCGTAAAAAAGACGCTGCAGATCGCCGAGGCGAAACACAGTCTTTTACGATCCCTCGTTCATGGTAGATTATTAAGGAAACATTTATATGGAAAAAGAAGAAGTGGAACTGAAAGTCAGCGACAAGCGTCACTGGGCCGCCGAGGAGCAGGACGGCAATGAAGGAGCGCCGAACCTCGAACGTCTGCCTACTTACGTGGATCAACTGAAAAAACAGATTGAACAAGGCGGCGTAAAACTCGAAGAGTACAAAAGCGCGTATAAGGAAAGAATGGCGGAAAACGACCAGTTCCGTGAGCGTCTTTCAAAGGACGTGGAACACAGGGTGGAATCAGGGCTTGCGAATATTTTGCGAATGATGATCCCCGTGCTGGACAACCTGCAGTTGGCGACTGAATCGGCGAGAAACAACAAGGACATAGAAAGGCTGCTTGAAGGAGTGGGAATGATCCGGTCGGGCCTGCTGAATGCGCTTTACGAATGCGGCATGAAGGAGCTGGAATGCCTCGGCGCGGAGTTCGATCCGGCCGTAGCGGAAGCCGTGGAAGTGAAATCGGTAAAAGACAAGGAAAAGGACAACAAAGTGCTGGAAATTGTTCAGACAGGATACCATCTGAACGACAAACTGCTGAGACCCGCAAAAGTAAGGGTTGGCAAACTGGCGGAAGGGTAATGATTAAAAAGGATTACTACGAAGTGCTGGGCGTTGACCGCGGCGCATCTAAACAGGAGATCAAGAAGGCATACCGCAAAGCGGCGATGTCGCACCATCCCGACAAAAACCCCGGCGATGCGGAGGCCGAGGAAAAATTCAAGGAAGCGGCGGAAGCATACGAAGTTCTGCATGACGACGGCAAACGCAGGATATACGATCAGTACGGCCACGACGGGCTGAAAGGTACCGGATTTTCCGGCTTCAGCGGATTCGAGGACATCTTCTCCAACTTCGGCGATATATTCGAGGATTTCCTCGGCTCGGGGTCAGGCAGGAGCAGGCGGCAAAGAGGCAGCGGGGCGGACCTCCGGTTCAATCTGGCTATAAGTCTTGAAGAGGCCGCAACCGGATCCAAAAAGGTAATAGACGTAGATAAGCAGGCGCCCTGCCCTGCCTGCAAAGGCTCGTGCGCCGAACCCGGCACCAACGCCGAAACATGTCCCACATGCAGCGGTTACGGTCAGGTACGCCAGACGCAGGGATTTTTTTCCATAAACATGGCGTGTCACAGGTGCGGCGGATCGGGGCGGATAATAAAAAATCCCTGCGTGCTATGTTCCGGTAAAGGCAGGGAAATACAAAGAAAAAAACTCAAGGTAAATGTCCCCGTGGGAGTTCAATCAGGCTCCCATCTGCGGCTTGTGGGCGAGGGAGAGCCGGGCGTCTCCGGCGCGCCGGACGGCGATCTTTACATTCAGATCAGCATTCAAAACCATCATACCTTCGAGCGGCACGAGGACGACATTGTATGCCAGCTTCCGATAACCCTGACGCAGGCTGCGCTCGGTGCGGAAATAGAAATCCCGACGCTGCTTGGAAAAACAACTCTGTTAATCCCGCGCGCAACTCAAACGCACAAACTCTTAAGGATATACGGCGAAGGGATGCCCAAGCTCCACCACGGCGGAAAAGGCGACCTTATAATTCAGGTGATCGTAAAAACGCCGGAAGAACTCACAAAGGAACAGGAAAAACTTCTGCGCGAGTACGCGGAAATATCCGGGGAGTCCGTAAAGGAGCGATCAAAAGGCATTTTTGAAAGACTTTACCGCTAATACCATTCTGGCTGTTTATACCAGTTTGCCATCAAGATAAGACTATTACGAAAACTTTTACCCCTTTCTTGCTGACACAGAACAATTGACATTACCGCGGGAACCGATAAGCTCATACATTTTTCCCTCCAGGAAGATCAAGCACCTAAACTGCACATTGAACTGGCAATTTTAACGATTGCTCTTAACGAATATCAGCAAACTCAAACCCAACACAAAGAGGAACCACATGGTTTTTCTCCAATTTTTACTAAGGCCACTGTGATATTCATCTGTATCTTCTAGCGAAAAACCACCAATCTGTTTTAAGGCTAATAAACCGGTAGCGGCTATTAATGCCCACGATACTGTCTCCAATTCTCTTATTGTGCTGTTGCTTCCTGTAACCGGGAACTGAATTGCAAAAGAAAGTATGGCAAATACCAAACCAGCGAAAAAGAAGTGAAACTTATAAATTGATTTTACTCGCTCTAGATGAAGGTCATGGTTTTGCTTTCGGAGTTCCTCCTCTAGGAGTTTCTTCATTTCCTCGTCTGACTTTTCATTAGGCATATAGTTTTTTCCTACATTAACTTTGTTAAATCAGAATTTGCTCTTCTTTTTATTACTCAACTGTTAGTGAGTTATTGCTATTCGTTAAATTTGTCCTTTTCGCTGCCGTATATTTTTCCCATCAGCTTTTTCGCAAGGAAGTGGCCATGCACTGCCATTTCAATGCGGTCCAAAGCCACAAGCGCATCTTCTTTTTTCCCTTTTTTAAGGTAGGATAGGCCAGCTTTGTAGTACCAGTCCACCGCTGCGTGTTTGCTTTGTAATACACCTTGACCGGTAGAATAGGCCACACCGAGATTGAACATAGCATCGGCATGCCCCTGCTCGGCGGCTTTCCGGAACCACTTAATTGCTTCCGAGTAATCCTGCTTTACGCCCTTACCCTCTATGTACATCTGGCCGAGGAGAGCCTGGGCATATGCATTTCCCTGCTCTGCGGCTTTGCGCCACCACTTTGTCGCCTCCGCGTAGTCCTGTTTTACCCCACCGCCATTGCTATACATCACGCCAAGACTAAACTGGGCATATGCATTTCCCTGCTCTGCGGCCTTACCCCACCATTTAACCGCCTCCGAGTAGTCCTGTTTTACACCTCGTCCGTTGTAATACATTCGGCCGAGGTTGAACTGGGCATATGCATTTCCCTGCTCGGCGGCCATGCGGTACCATTTAATCGCTTCCACATGGTTCTGCTTTACGCCCCGGCCTCTGGAATGCATCACGCCGATGGCAAACTGGGCATCGGCATTTTCCTGCTCTGCCGCCTTGCGGTACCATTTAACAGCTTCTGCATAGTCTTTTGGTGTGCCAAAACCATATTCATATTTTTTACCGAGATCAAATTGTGCTTCCGAGTCACCCGCCTTTGCCTTTTTTGTGAGTTCCTTTAATTCATCAGCTTCAACGGTTGCAGTATCCTCCCAGCTTGATTCCGATTTTTCCTCTGCGCCGAGACCGGGCACGGATGTTACGGCAATAAAAAAAGTAATAGCAATCGCAATGGCAGTCTTTGACCAGTCCATATCAGCTCCCTCTCGAAAAATGCTTTGAGATGCAGTTTGATATTTTATAACCTTCTCCATGAAAAAGAGATGTTTACTCACATTGATTACCCCATATACCGAAGTGGCCGCTCATGGCGTGGATTTGCGCCATCTGGTAACGCCGGTATGTTTGAGAATTTTCCGGCGCGAAGCCGTTTGAATAGACCCTCGCAAGGCCGCCCTTTACAAGTTCCAGCCCCAGCGATTTCCGCTCCATCATCACAAAACCGAGAAGCCGCCCGTACCTTCCGCGCCCTTGCGGGATTATCTTCACATCCCTGTTTAAAAGGTTTTCTTTTAAAAAACGCGCCGCCATTTTATGGCACGGTTCCCACCTTTCGGGAGAGTCAATGCCGTAAACCCTGACACGCTCCACATTCCCGCCGGAGTCGCGCACGTCTATGGTGTCGCCGTCGATTATTTTTATAACCGTTGCATAGAAAGGCTTCCGGTATTTTCTACCGCCGCTCCCTTCACTTGCCAGTGTAAGGCAGAAAATCGAAACTAGTAAAAATGAGACAATTCTAAATTTCGCTTTTCTTTCGGTCATTATGCAAATAATAACCAATCATTCTCATAAATGCAATGTGCTTATAAAGTATCCTTCACAGTGTAAGAATAACGGTGTCGAATTACACCGGCTTTTGATAGGTATGTATAATCGTACTACTCGGCTTCAACCCGCCCGTATAAATTTATCTCTTTCCTGAACAGGCTGTACGTTATCGGCTCCTTGTTTTGATACCCGATCTTGCGCCGCTGCTTTTCCATCAGCAGTCCGTATAGAACCTCCACTTCCAGCCGTGCCGGGGCCGGTTTCGAGCCGGCGGCAAAACCGAAGCTGAAGGATTTCGTTTCGTTGAACTTTATGCGGCCATCCCATAAGTCGACAATAAAAGGACGCCACAGGATGACTCTTTGGAGGACGTAGTTTTTATACTTTACGACTCGTCCGTCCGCATCGAAAAGCCTGAAAGATATTTCAATATGGCGGTCGGGCGTGCCTGTTGGAATCCGGTGATGCGCGCCGGTATTGGTAAGTGAAATCCTGAATTTTTT
>BTTC01000063.1:0-8929 GCA_036244935.1 bacterium
CGGTCGCCACCCTGCTTTTGTAACCGTGGTTGCGCCGGTGACGCCTTTCGTCCTGCTTGGCGCGCTTGATCGGTGATTCATGTTTCGTAGTCAATTCATACCTCCAATAAGACCTTCTATGATATGCGTATTTTCGTAAATGTCAAATCAATCCGCCGCGCCAGCGCGCTTTTTTGCCGTAGCGCTTTAAAAGCGGTTCCCACTGAACTAGAAAAAGATCGGTTATGGGATAGACGATCCTGCCGGTGAGCGACGGCGCTTCCACCTGGGCGGAACATTCGAGATAGATCAGCCTGCACCCGAAAAGGATTTTCGCAACGTAAAAAACAGGTATGGCAAGCTCGGCGCCCGTGGAAAAGATCACGTCCGGCCTTTCCTTTAAAAAAATACGGATCAGACTGAACCATATGGTGAAAAATAAAACCGGATTCTTAAAATAAAGACCGAAGCGGTACGCCGGTTCAAGTTCGCCGGTAGTTTTTCCCTTGTACGTTATGTAAAAGCAGTCGTGCCCGTGGAAAACATCCTTTAACGCAAGTATCTCCGTGAGGTGCCCGCCGTGGGATGAGGCAAGCACAATTTTCAGTTTTCTTTTTACGCCATCCATATCCGATTATAAAAGGTTTTATATGGACAACCGCCATACGTATTTGTTCATTCTATAACGTTTTAAATTTTGGCAGATACGATAGATATTCCAGCAGGTCTGAATATCAAGACATTACGTATGTGCATCGTATTCATGGTAAAGCAATATGCTTTAAATGGTATCATCCCTTGAAAATGATATATGTGACCGTAGGCAATCACGATCAGCCGTTCGACCGTCTGATCTTGGCCATGGACGAGATTGCCCAAAAGCTCGAAGCGCCCATCATAATGCAGACAGGCGTGAGCGTCTGCGATGTACGCCATTCAAAGGCGCAGGATTTTTTTTCATACGGCGAAGCGGAGGAATTCATAAAAACGGCGGATGTCGTGGTGGCGCACGCCGGGATCGGGACGGTGATCTCGGCCCGCAAGTGGGGGACGCCGCTTATCATCTGTCCCAGAAGGAAAATGCTGGGCGAGCATTTCAACGACCATCAGTTTGAAATATCACGCGAGCTTGTAAAAAACCCGAGGCCGGGCGTGGAAGTCGCGCTTGAAACCGAAGAGATCGAACACAAGATAACGCTGTTTCTAAAGCCGGGACGCGAAAAAATTCCGCTGCGCTCCCAGGATCACGCACAGAGCCTTAAAAATTGTCTGCTCGATTTTTTAGACAACCCCGACGCCCCCGGCAACCCGACCGATCCATGAAACGGCAGCCGCTGGTTTCTGTCATAGTCGTAACGCTGAACAACCTGGCCATTCTTAAAAACTGCCTTGAAAGCCTCGAACGGCAAAGCTATCAAGACATCGAGATCATCGTCGTGGATAACGGTTCAAAGGAAAACATAAAATCCCTGATAGAGTGGAATTTTCCTGAAACCGTTTATATAAGGCTCGATAAAAACCACGGTTTCGCCGGTGGAAATAACGTTGGAATCAAAAAGGCGAAAGGCAAGTACATAGCGCTTATAAATAACGACGCCGTCGCATCGCAAAAGTGGATAGAGTCAATGGTCGAAGCGGCGGAAGCCGACGCGGACATCGGCCAGGTGGCTTCCATCATTATCGACGGCAACGATCCCGACGTTCTGGATTCCATAGGACTCGGCATAGCCTTCGACGGAATGACGAAACAGGCGATGCGCGGGTTGAAAGCGCCGGAACTTGAGGAGGCTGCAAGGGAGGTTCTACTGCCCAGCGGCTGCGCCTGCATGTTCCGGGCGGCGGCGCTTGAGGAGGTTGGACTTTTCGATGAGGACTTCTTTGCGTATTGCGAGGACGCCGACCTCGGCCTTCGGCTCCGGTTCGCCGGATGGAAGGCGGCGGCCCCGCCCGGCGCATTGGTTACGCACTACCACTCCATGACGACCGGAAGGTACTCAACCAGCAAGGTGTACTTCGTAGAAAGGAACCACTTCTGGGTTGCCGTAAAAAATTTCCCGCTTGCCGTGCTTCCCGCACTGCCGTTTGTTACTCTGTATCGCCTTTGGCTTGCGGGGATTCATATGCTGAGATCAACGGGAACCATGAAAGGTTTCAGACGGAACAATCGTCCTTTGGCTTTGGTTTCCGCGTTTGTCAGGGCGTATATCGACATGATATCAAAACTTCCGGCCATGTTTAAAAAGCGTTTTTCCGTCGGCAAAAAAGCGAGGTTGGGAATGTTTAAAAAAATTTCGATTATTAAACGGTTCAAACTTCCCATGAGCGAGATTCTCGGTGAAAACAAACAGGGGCAGCCTTGAACGTTGATGGTTTGATCCTTCGACCGTTCGGCGAGCTCACGGCAAACAGCTCAGGATGACAACTCGCCATAACAACACCTTGTCACCCTGAGTTAATCGAAGGGCTGATTTTATTGAAGCGCGCCAAGCGGTATCGAAAGGCAATATATGCGAGCCGTTGCGAACGGCTTAACCCAGATGGAAGAAGTTCTTTATTCTGGCTCTATTCAGTTTTTTCTTTATATCCTTGATGGCGGCTTGCGCGCAGCTTTTTCCAATTTCCACGCTTTCGGCTGAATGGCTGAAATCCGCCCAGTGAAAATCGTGTATGTCGGGAGTTACGACGACGTCGGCCATACCAAGCTGCATCTTCGCAAGCACGCGGCGCGTAACCTTGTTGCCCACCAAAACGACATCCAGACCGTTGCGCAGTTCCATCTCTTCGTCGTTTTCGGGGTCGATATTCACCGCTATCACGAAGTCCGCCCCCATCCCGCGGGCGTATTCAACGGGACTCTGGACGGCCCAGCTTCCGTCAATGAATTCCTTCCCGTCGTGCTTCACGGGCGGGAAAAGGCCGGGTATGGCGCATGAAGCTACTATCGCATTACGCATCGGCCCTTCCCTGAAACAGCACACCTCGCTGTTTTTCAGGTCCGTGGCGACGCATGCAAAAGGTATGATCGTTTCGCCGATGTTTATATCCGGTACCAGCATGGCTATCTCTTTTTCCAACAGCTCCAATGAAAGAAAAGAAAGCCGGGTAAGCGACATCCCGTAAAAAACCGATTTCCGAACGGTATGACCAAGCCTTTTCAGCAGTCCCCGCTCCTCTTCGGGCGGGGGGGCGTTAAAGACATCCATGTTACCGAGGTTGAACTCCTTGCTTGAAAAAAGCCGAGGAGCTTGCCCTTCACCTCCTCGGCGTTCGGGTTGATGGCGTACATGCCCCCCAGCAGCGCACCGATACTGGTGCCTACTATAACGTCTATTGGGATTTTCGCCTTTTCAAGCTCCATCAGAACGCCCATATGGGCAATACCTCTGGCGGCCCCGCCGCCAAGCGCCAAGCCTACTTTCATCGGTCAGTTTTATTTCCTAAATGTTATTGAACGCAAGCGCCAGCGCAACACCATGAAACCATCTTGCGATTTTTCTTTAACAATCATCTTCAGTACCCGCCTTTTTTAAGCAGGT
The DNA here is from genome assembly GCA_036244935.1 of bacterium. Taxonomy (GTDB): domain Bacteria; phylum Nitrospinota_A; class UBA7883; order JACRGQ01; family JACRGQ01; genus BTTC01. The sequence goes on from BTTC01000063.1 coordinate 3,516, forward strand.
CGCGGAAGATCACCAAGCGCTGTATTTCGTTGGTGCCCTCGAATATCCTGTTGATGCGCGAGTCTCGGTAAAAACGCTCGACCGGGTAGTCGGCCATGTATCCCATACCGGCGTGAACCTGCATCGCCAAGTCAACCACGCGGTCGCCCGCTTCAGAGCAGAAAGCCTTCACTATGGCGGACTCGCGCGAAAACTTTTCGCCCGCATCCGCCGCCGACGCCGCCCGGTATACCATGCTTTCCATCGCGTAGACATCCATCGTCATATCGGCGAGCATGAACTGAACAGCCCCCTGCTCCGCTATCGGTTTGCCGAACTGTACGCGCTCGCTCGCGTGCCTTAACGACATCTCCAGCATCTCCTTCGATGCGCCGACGCAGCCCGCGCCCAGACCCAGCCGTCCAACGTCGAGCGTTTTCATGGCGGTGATGAAACCTGCGCCGTATATGCCCAGCATGTTATCGGCGGGCACTTTCATATCCTCAAAGATAAGCTCCGCCGTGTTGGATGCGCGGATACCCATTTTGTCCTCTATCTTGCCCACCTTGAAACCGGGGAAACCGCTTTCCACGATGAACGCCGTGATGCCGCCGTGAGCTCCCTTTTCGGCGTCGGTTACGGCGAAGATGATAATCACCCCGGCGATACCGCCGTTGCTGCACCACAATTTCGTACCGTTAACTATGAAGTTGCCGCCGTCACGCACGGCGGTAGTTTTAAGAGCCGCCGCGTCGGAACCGGCCCCGGGTTCGGTGAGCGCGAATGCGCCTATCTTCTCGCCGCCGGCCATCAGCGGCAGGTACTTTTCCTTTTGTTCGTCGCTGCCGTCAAGGATAATCGGGACGCAGGCAAGCGACTGGTGCGCGGATAACGTAACCGTAACCGAGGCGTCTCCACGGCCTATCTCCTCCATCGCCAGGCAATATCCCACCTTGTCCAGTCCCGCGCCGCCGTACTCCTCCGGTACGATGAACCCGAAAAGCCCCTCGTCCGCCATCTTTTTTAAAAGATCGGGGTCGAGTTCTTTTTCCCTGTCCATCTTCGCGGCGACCGGTTTTATCTCCCTTTCGGTAAATTTCCTCACCGTGTCGCGGATCATCTCGTGCTGTTCGGTAAGTTTAAAATCCATGAACGACCCCTCCTTTACTTGAACTTTGGTCTGCGCTTTTCTCGAAAAGCCTTAAGGCCCTCTTTCATGTCGCCGGTTTCCACGAGCTTTGAGAATGCTTCCGCCTCCTTTTGGAGACCTTCGGCAATCGTCATGTCCGGTGCGTTGGTGATAAGCGAAAGCGCTTCGGCCATCGCCTCCGATCCCATCGCGGCAAGTTTTTTACAAAGGCTTTTGGCGTGCTTTATAAGCGTTTCAGGTGGCGTAATCTTGTTAACGAGCCCCATTGCAAGCGCGTCTTTGGCCGTTACCTGATCGCCGGTGAGAATGATCTCCGCGGCTCTTGCGCTGCCCACGAGCCTCGTAAGCCGCTGCGTGCCGCCGAAACCGGGAATGGCGCCGAGAGTAATTTCCGGCTGACCCAGCTTGGTCATATCGGAAGCTATACGAATGTGGCAGGCCATGGCAAGCTCCATCCCCCCGCCCAGGCAAAGGCCGTTTATGGCGGCGATAACCGGTTTTTTAAAATTTTCAATTTTGTTTAAAACGGCTTGCCCTTTTTTGATTTTCTCAAGAGCCTGCGCGGCGGAGCTGAAATTTTGTATTTCCTTTATGTCGGCCCCGGCTGAAAAGAACATTCCATTGCCGGTGATTAAAATAACCTTACTGTCGTCGCCGGCTGCGGTGTCCAGAATTTTATCCAGCGCGTCAAGAACCTCCTCGCCCAGCGCATTAACCGGCGGATTATCTATAACCACCACTCCGATACGATCCTCCACCGTATAACGCACTTTATCCGGCATGTCTAAAACCCCTTTCCGTAATAATGCTTACCAATCACAGGTAATCGAAGAAACCCTTTTTAGACTTTTTACCCAAAAAACCGGCAGCGGCCATTCGTTTAAGCATCGGCGCGGGATGGAAACGCTGGCCATGTTTTTCCTTTAACGATTCAAGCCCGCTGATTACCGTATCGATTCCCATTTCATCCGCGTAGTGAAGCGGCCCTTCCTTTTCACGCGGAAAACCTGTTCCGGCCAGCATTGCGATGTCTATATCGCGCGCAGAGGCCACCTTTTCCTGAAGGCATATAACCGCCTCGTTCACCATGGGCATCAATAAGCGGACAGGCGTATAAGCCGTCCCCTTTATGCCGGTATCTTTTTGCACTTCGTCTATAATCCGCGCAAGCTCCCCCGACCCGCCCTCCGGGTAAGTGTAGAAGCCTTTGCCGGATTTCGTACCAAGCCGCCCCAGTTTATAAAGTTTTTTAATCAATGCGGCCGGTTTCATACGGTCGCCATATGCTTCGTAAAGAATATCGGCCACCGCGCTGCATACGTCCATGCCCAGCATGTCTGATAACGCCGCAGGCCCCATGGGCAGTCCGAAATCGGTCATTGCCTTGTCCACTTCTTCGGCGGTCGCCGCGCCTTCCTGTATGACGAAACACGCCTCGTTGAGGTAAGGCATAAGCAGGCGGTTAACCAAAAAGCCCGCGCACTCCTGTACGACCACCGGTATCTTGCGGAGGCTTTCGGCAAACGTAACAACGTCGTGCGTTACTTCATCGTCCGTTTGCAATCCGGGAATAACCTCCACCAGTTTCATCACATGCGCGGGATTGAAGAAGTGCATCCCTACGAGCCTGTCGGAACGCTTGACAAAGGAGGCCATACGGCTTATCGACAGCGCCGATGTGTTGGATGTAAAAATCGTCTCCGGCTGGCAGATGGAATCGAGTTTTTTATAAACCTCTTCCTTTATTTTCAAATCCTCCGGTACGGCCTCGACGACAATATCCACGTCGGCGAGTTCTTGCGGCTTGTCCGTTACGGTTACAAGCGCCATCTTGTTTTCCAGTTCGGCCTCGGTCATCTTGCCCTTGTTTACACGGCCCTTATAAATGCTGCGAACCTTATCAGCGGCCTTTTCCGCAAGCTCCATGTTTACTTCCACCAAAACCACCGGCAACCCGGAATAGCTTATAACCTGGGCTATCTCCGCGCCCATCGCGCCGCCGCCGATAACGCCCGCTTTGTATATATACATACCTTTTTACCTACCTGTATTTGAGGGGGGAGCCCGTACAAAATCCTTTGGCTACGCCCGTTCCACGCAAACGGCGCCGCCCTGCCCGCCGCCGATACAAAGCGTCGCAAGACCTTTCTTTAGACCGCGCCGCTTCATCTCGTTTAAAAGGGTTATGATTATCCGCGCGCCCGTAGCCCCCACCGGGTGCCCAAGCGCAATGGCGCCGCCGTTTACATTCACGCGGTCCCAGTCCCAGCCAAGTACCTGGCCTACCGCCAACGATTGCGCCGCAAACGCCTCGTTAAGTTCGATCAGCTCCACGTCCTCGAGTTTCCAACCGGCGCGTTCGAGCGCTATCGGCACCGCTTTGGCCGGGCCGATACCCATGCGGTGCGGCTCCACGCCGGCAAAACCATAGGAGACAACGCAGCCCAAAGGTTCCGCGCCGAGTTTTTTTGCGTTATCTTCGGTAGTCAATATCATGGCCGCCGCACCGTCATTGATGCCGCACGAGTTGCCCGGCGTTACGCTGCCGTCTTTCTTGAAAATAAGCGGATAAGAGGCCAGCATCCTTTCGTTCAAGGCGGGGTTTATTCCCTCGTCTTCCGTAACGATGTCCGGCTCCACATCCTTTCCCGCAGCTTTTTTCGGTACGGTTACGGGTACGATTTCTTCCTTGAATTTTCCCTCGCGGGTTGCCCGAAAGGCCTTCTGGTGACTTCTCACCGCAAACCTGTCCTGGTCCTCGCGCGAGATTTTAAACTCCTGCGCAAGATTTTCAGCGGTGAAACCCATTACCATTTTGCACACCGGATCGGTAAGCCCTTCCCACAGGGTATCGATGAACTCCGAGTTCCGAAGTCTTTTACCGAAACGCATATCCCGGTTTACATACGGCGCGCTGGACATGCTTTCGGCGCCTCCCGCCAGAATAACCTCCGCCTCGCCGAGTTTTATAATGCGCGCCGCGTCCACGACGGCCTGCATTGCAGAGGCGCAGTTGCGCTGTACGGTGTGCGCTATCTTGCTGACAGGGATGCCGGAATTAAGGGATATTACGCGGGCGACGTTGGGCGCATCGGAAAACTGACCCACGCAGCCGAAAATAACCTCGTCGATTTTTTCTACGTCTATCCCGGTTTTTTCTATTACGCCTCTTGCCGCGATTTCCCCCAGTTTGTGGGCGGTAACAGAGCGAAGAACGCCGCCAAGCACACCCTGCGGGGTGCGTACACCATCCAAAACAGCAACACGAACCACATTACCCCCTTGTGAAAATGACGGATGTCCAGCGTTCATTACATGCAGGATGCAATCCGTTCAATATAGCATTGTTTTCCAACTACATGATAACATACATGAAAGTGTATTGATTTTCGCTAAATTTTCGGTTATGTTTCAAATATGATTGTAACCAAACGGCAAAAGGAGCTTTTGAACTTTATTTCCTCGTTTATAGCGAAGATGGGCTACGCGCCGAGCATTCTTGAGATTCAGATCAAGTTCAGAATCAACTCATCCGCAACCGTTCATCAGCACTTGAAAAACATGGAGGAGGCAGGGCTTATAAGCCGCGTTCCAAATCGTCACCGCTCCATAGAAGTTTTATACGTATACGATACTTCCGCCGTGCAGACGGACGGGCGGGTTCCCGTGATGGGCGCCATCGCCGCAGGCTATCCGATAGAATCCTACCCCGACAGGGAGACGGAGATGGTATCCCTGCCGGAAGAAATGGCAGGCGGCGGCCAAACATATATACTGCGCGTGCGCGGCGACTCGATGATAGGCGATCACATACTTGACGGCGATATGGTGATAGTGCGTAAAAGCGAAACGGCAAACCCGGGGCAAACCGTTGTGGCGTTGATAGACGGCGGCGAAACTACTCTGAAAAGGTATTATCCCGAAGGCGGCCGCATACGGCTGCAGCCCGCAAATCCTGACATGGAACCGATGTTGTACGGTTCGGAAAGAGTTCTGATACAGGGCATCGTTATCGGCATTTTACGAAAGTTCAACTCGTAAAACCGTTCCTCATCCCTCTACAGGCTCAGCCCTTCGGCAAGCTCAGGGTGACAATTTTTTTGTCATGCTGATCCGTGAGCTTGTCGAACGGTCGAAGCACGACAGGCTCAGGACGACAACGATAAGCCCAGATTATCAACAGGCGCGCTCCCAGAAACAACATGTCATGGTGAGCTTGTCCAACCACCCCTATACGGGAGGCGTTACCGAACAGCCCGCTATTTTTATATCCCCGGTTTCCCTT
>BTTC01000064.1:0-8925 GCA_036244935.1 bacterium
CGGCGCGGTGGAGTCGACCACATATGTTTCGGTCTGAAGCGCTTCAGCGTTGCCGATGTTAGCGACCGAGAAGAAGTTAAGCGTAGTGGAACCCTCGGCCATGGCGATCGGCGTTGAGTATGTTGGCGATCCCGTCGTGGGGGCGCTGCCGTCAGTGGTGTAGTGCGTCGCCGCGCATCCAGAGCCGCTGCCGTCGTTACAGGCAATCGTTACGGATTGAGCGGTAGTGAAAGTTCCACCGGCAGGCGAAGCTGAGCTGCTTGGCGCGATGGAGTCAACCACGTATGTTTCGGTACCGACCGCATCCTGGTTGCCGGCGTTATCAGCCGAAAAGAAGTTAAGCGTAGTGGAACCCTCGGCCATGGCAATCGCGCCGGTATAGACGGTCGACCCTGTGGTGGGGGCGCTGCCGTCGGTCGTGTAATAGGTCGCCGCGCATCCCGAGCCGCTGCCGTCGTTACAGGTGAGCGTAACCGTTTGCGTCGCGTTGTAAGAACCGCCCGCGGGTGAAGCCGAAGTGGCGGGAGCTATGGAGTCTATTGCGTAAACCTCCGTCTTGACCGCTTCGCTGTTGCCCAAGTCGTTTTCGGAGAAGAACATCAGCGTAGTCGAGCCTTCGGCGCTGATCGCAATCGGGGCCGCGTATAGGGTCGACTCTGTGGTGGGAGCGGTGTCGTCGGTTGTGTAGTAAGTCGCGCAGGTCGCTGCCCCTGCTCCCGGACTGCACGCAAGCGTTACCGACTGGGCCGAGGTATAAACCCCGCCAGCTGGTGACGCGGTTGTGCTGGGCAGGCTGAGGCTTATCACGTAAATTTCAGTCTGAACCGTTTCGGCGTTGCCGAAAGTATCGGTAGAGAAAAAGTTAAGCGTAGTATCCGCGCTTATGCTTATTGGCGTTGAGTAAGTAGCCGACCCCGTCGTGGGAGCGCTGCCGTCGGTCGTGTAGTACGTCGCGTCGCATCCAATACCGCTGCCGTCATCGCAAGTCAGCGTTATCGATTGAGTGGAGTTGTATGTGCCGCCGACCGGTGATGCGGTAGTGGTTGGAGCCGCGGCGTCAATAACATAAGTCTCGGTGCTGATCGCTTCGGCGTTGCCTGCGTTATCTACCGAGAAGAATTTCAGAATAGTATCCGCGCTCAGGGCTATCGGACTTCCGTAAGTGGACGACCCCGTTGTGGGATCGCTGCCGTCGGTCGTGTAGTAGGTAGTCGCGCATCCAGAGCCGCCGTCCGTGCATGTTAGCGTTACCGACTGGGCCGAACCGTATGTCCCGCCCGCGGGTGATGCGGATGTTGACGGCACTGCGGAGTCGACAATGTAAGTCTCAATTCGCGTCGCTTCGGCGTTGCCGATGTTGTCGGTGGATGCGAACCTGAGTTCCGTCGTACCCTCGCTCATCGCAATCGGTCCGGCGTAAGCGATCGACGGCGCAGAACCGTCGGTTGAGTAAACAGTCGCCGCGCATCCAGAGCCGCCGCCGTCATCGCACGCAAGCGTTACCGACTGAGCCGAACCGTATGTTCCGCCCGCTGGTGACGCGGTTGTGGACGGCGCGGTTGTATCCAGAATGTAAGTTTCGGTACCGATCGAACCGGTGTTGCCCGCGTTATCTGCGGAGAAGAACTTGAGTACGGTAGTTCCATCGGCGCTGATCGATATCGGGCCGGAGTAAGTGGCCGATCCGGTTGTGGGATCGCTGCCGTCAGTCGTGTAGTAGGTAGTCGCGCATCCAGAGCCGCCGTCCGCGCATGTCAGCGCTACCGACTGGGCCGAGCCGTATGTCCCGCCCGGAGGAGTTGCCGAAGTGGCGGGAGCGATGGAATCAACTACGTAAACCTCCGTATTGACCGTTTCGCTGTTGCCCAGGTCGTTTTCGGAGAAGAACATCAAAGTAGTCGTTCCCTCGGCGCTGATCGCAATCGGGGCCGAGTAAACGGTCGAACCTGTAGTTGGGGTACTGCCGTTGGTTGTGTAGTAAGTCGCGCATGTCGCCGCCCCGGCTCCTGGGCTGCATGTCAGCGTTACCGATTGGGCTGACGTATAAACCCCGCCAGCCGGAGATGCGGTTGTGCTGGGCAGGCTGAGGCTGATTACATAAGTTTCCAACTGCACCGCTCCGGTGTTGCCGGCGTTGTCTGTGGAGGTGAACCTGAGTTCGGTAGTCCCCACCGTGGTGATTGAAATTGGAGTTGTATAAGGGGTTGCAGGCGCAGATCCGTCGGTTGTGTAATAGGTGGCCGCGCATCCCGAACCGCTATCGGTACATGTGAGCGTTACCGACTGCTCAGCGTTGTAAGAACCGCCCGCGGGTGAAGCGGTAGTGGCGGGAGCCGTTGCGTCAATTACGTAAGCCTCTGTTTGTACCGTTTCGGATACGCCACGGTTATCCGCAGAGAAGAATTTCAAAATGGTATCCGCGCCTATGCTGATCGGTGCGGAGTAAGCGGCTGAACCGGTTGTTGGGTCGCTGCCGTCGGTAGTGTAATAGGTGGCCGCGCATCCCGAACTATCTGTGCAGGAAAGCGCTACCGATTGTGCCGAGCCGTATGTCCCGCCCGGAGGAGTTGCCGTAGTTACGGGAGCCGTAGCGTCGATATCGTACGTTTCCAGCAGTATGGCTTCCTGGTTACCCGCGTTATCGGTTGAGAAGAACTTAATCTCCGTTATTCCATCGCTCACTGTTATGACGCCGGGATAAACAGCCGACCCCGTTGTGGGATCGCTGCCGTCGGTCGTGTAATAGGTGGCCGCGCATCCCGATCCGCCTCCGTCCACGCATAAAAGCGCGACGCTTTGCACCGAATTGTAAGACCCGCCAGCGGGAGACGCAACCGTGGTTGGCGGCGTAATATCCTGGATTTCAACGGCAAAGCTCCACAGGTAATCCGCTGCCAGCGGGTTACCCGCCGTATCCGCTGCGCCGGTTGTTATCGTAGCTGATATGACTGCGCCGAAGTCAAAAGCGGCGGACGGAATGAAAGTGGCGGTAAATGCTCCGCTGTTGTAGGCAACGGTTCCTGCGACCGCTCCGGAAATGCTGCTGTTTATAAGAAAAGTGCCGTTGTTTATTGTCGCCGAATCCATATCCCCGCTGAACATGGCGGTTATGACGCTGCTAGCCAATACGCCAGTATCCAGGTTCGCGGGGTTGGTGGAAATAACGGTTGGGTTTGTCGCACTGGGATATATCCAGTAAATCTCAGTTTTCACATCTTCCACGTTGCCGGTATTATCGACGGAATAGAACCTCAGCGTAACGCAGTTCGTATCAGTCGTAAGCGTCAACGGTCCCTCATAAAGGGTTCTGTCGACCGTGATGTCCCCTTGGCCATCGGTGGAGGCGTTGTAGAAGGTAGCGGCGCATCCAGAGCCGTTGTAGCCATCTTCGCATGCGAGCCCTACGGTTACCTGGTCGGCCAGAAACGTTCCGCCCGGGGGGTTCGCTGCGGTGACGGGCGGCGTTTTGTCATAATGATGGTGGCCCCCCATACCCTTCGCGCCATCGCTCTCTGTTTGTGACGTTAGGCTATCGTTCGGCTTTGCCGATGATGCCGCGCCGCAACCCGTAAGCAGCGTCACGGCTGTTATGAGTAACGGTGCGAACAGGAAACTGAAAAGAAAACTGTTTATTTTTGTTTTTTTGGACGACCTAGATGACATTGATTTTATCTCCCCGTACATGGTTTAAGTTCTTCCCCGATGACATATTTTTCATATATCCTGCAAACTGGACTGAGCAGTTGTTTTACCTGCATACGTTCTCCCCTTCTAAACTCTAAAAAAAATTCCAAATCCCGTAAAATTACACTTTTCCCCTTACCCCCTTAGTTGCTATTAACGTACCAAAATACGAATTATGTGAATTCAAGAAAACACCATGTAACTGTTTAAAGTTTAAGACTTTTGATCGCACCCGTTGGCGGGGGCTGTAATTGCATTTTAAAAAGAATCATTGCAAAATGCTTTGAGATTGCAATTTGAAATAGTTTTAAAATCTTAACATTTCGTTTGACAAATGAGTTTTGGGTGGATTGTCCATGTAAAAACTACCTGAAAATCAGGTTTCAACGGTTCGGGTACTCAGCGCCTTGAAAAAAAGTTTTTCATTACCGGAAAAAGGTGTAACATGAATGTATCAAAGAAGCCTTTTCATGTAGCGTCTGATGTACATCAAAATTTTTTGAACCACGTAGTGAAGGCGTGCCGATAATGGAAAAACCGTTCAAGGATATCAAGGTTCTTGTCGTTGACGACTACGAAAACATGCGGACAAGGCTCGCCTCATGGCTTAAGCAATTCGGGATGGATGTTGTAGAAGCCGAAAACGGCCTTGAAGCCATGACCGTTCTTCGTGATGAAAAACACGGAAAATTCGACATTGTTTTTACGGACATCGTAATGCCCGAGATGGACGGCTATGAACTTTGCGAAGAAATAAGAAAAACACCGGCCATGCGCGAAATGCCGATTGTCGTTACCTCCACTCATGCGGACAGCAATTATGTGATAAAGGCTCTCCGTATGGGCGCGGACGATTACATTGCGAAACCGGTTGACGTGGATGTTCTGGAAAAAGTCATAACGCGCGTCATGACGCCAATATCGATAGAGTAAAAACAATGGTGGTAAAAACGGAAAAAACAGCAAACATGCTTGTCAGGCTTGAAAACCTTGACCAACTTCTGCTGCTTGCCGGAGAAGTGATAATCGCATCCAGCAATCTCAGTATTCTGCATAGAAATCTTCAAAACCTTCACGATGCCGGAGACCGGGTAAGCAGCGATACTCTGGAATCGATGAACGATTTGGCCGGCACTACCTCCGAAATTTCCTCTAATCTTCACCAGCTTGTGCAGTCCATCAGGATGGTAGATCTGAAAGACCTCGGCTTCCGCGCCAGGCGGCTGGTGCGTGACATCTCCCGGAAAACCGGCAAGAGAGTGGTGTTCGAATTCGAAGGAGAAGAAACAACCGTAGATAAAACAATAATCGAAAAAATTCATGATCCTATTTCGCACCAGATGAGAAACGCCATAGACCACGGCATAGAAGACTCGCTCACGCGCCGCAAGAACGGCAAGAGCGAGGAGGGTCACATTACGATACGCGCCTATAACAGCGAAAACGAAACTTTTATCGATATAGAAGACGATGGAGCCGGCGTGAACATGGAAGCGCTCAGGCAGCGGGGAATAGAGCAGGGAGTTTTGGCGGAGGACGATCCGTTCAGCGAGGCCGACGCGCTGGAGCTCATGTGCACCCCCGGTGTTTCAACGGCGGAATCGGTATCGCAGGTATCCGGCCGCGGCGTCGGGATGGATGTTGTCCGGCGCAGCATCATAGATATGGGCGGAACGGTATCTTTCCAGACAATGCCCGGCGTCGGCACAACCTTTACCTTCAGGGTTCCTCTTATCTCTGCCGTAAACATAGTGGACGCGCTTGTTGTAAGTTCCGGTAAACACATGTTCGCTTTCCCGATAGCCAGCGTTGTAACCACCATGTCCATCCCTCATGACGAAGTAGAGACGACGCTGGAAAAGGCCGAAATGGTGATGTATCTGGATCGTCTGCTGCCCCTTCACGATCTCAATACAGTGCTTAAGGGAGCCAGGGCGGATTACAACGGTGACATGGTATCGGTGCTGGTGATAGAACACAAAGGCGAAACTGTGGCGTTCCGTATAACGGAATTCCTGTCACCCCAGAAACTTGTGATAATACCGTTCGACGGCGCTCTTGACGTTGAGGGAATTTCCGGCACTACCATTCTGGGCGGAAGACGGCTTGGTTTCATAATAGACCCGCCGGCGCTGATAGACCGCGCCACGGGCAAAAGGTTCATGCGCTACCACAAAAAGAGTTCGGTAAACGGCGGCAGGAACCTTACTGATGAGAACGGATCGGAAGCGCAGGAGCTGCAGGCGGAAACCGTTGAGCCGAATACCAAAAGCGGCGCCGAGAAGCTGGACGCCACCTCCGCCACGGATGACGCGGTGGTTAAAGAATTCATCGGTGAAATAGAAAAAATATTCCCCTCGCTGAACGAAGCCCTTTTTGCGCTTGAATCCGATCCGTCAAACTCCGAGCAGATGAACACGACCTTCAGGCTTTTTCATACCATAAAAGGCAACTTCATGATGATGGGACTCCCCAGAGGCGGCGAAACGATACACTCCGTGGAATCGGTGCTGGACCGCGCCAGAGGCCGCAAACTGGAAATAACCCCGGAGGTTATGGATGTTCTTATGGACGGCGCGTCGTACATCGAAGAGGTAATCCGGCAAAGCGCCGCGGGGACATGGCAAGACGCTGCGTCATCCGAAATACTGGAGCAAAGCACGAGGTTACTCCCCGAACAAAGGGGCGAGCAGAGAGAGTCGATGGACGTTGCCTCCGAAGAAATAACATTCTCGCATGCGTCCTCTTACCGCATGAACCTCTACCGCAAACGTAAAATGCCTTTTTACCGTTGCTATATAGAATTCGACTCCGGCAAGCAGCCGCCGTTTCTCATAGCGTGTCTCATGTATAAACGCATCTGCGAACTTGGAGACGTGCTTGGTACCGTTCCGCGCCTTGTAGATATAGAACGCGGAATGATGGATGGAAAATTCAAGCTGCTGTTCGCATCCGAAGTGGATGCCGACAAGCTGGAAAAAGCGCTGGTGAAGATTTTTACCAATTACTACGGCGCGACGATGGTCAAGTTAGGCAGGTTCGAGTAACTATGAAAGCATATCTTTTACAAAACAGCTCCCATGCTCTTGATGAAAGCCTTGAAAATGAGCTGAAACTGAAACAGATAAATGTAGAACGGGTTACGCTGCCCACCGACCACGAGGATATAACGGGCATCTTCAGTACCAGGGAGATGGGGATAATATTTTTGCCTTCGATATGGGAAGACCTTTATTGTGTCAAGGTCATAGATGAAATTCAAACGCTCAAAATACCTTTTGAAACCGTTATCGTAGGCTCCGCGCCATCGGTTCAGAACCTCGTGCTTGCATTCAATAACGGACTCACCGCTTATCTTGACTCACCTGTAGAAAACGACAAGCTGAACCGGGTTATGCCCCGCGTAGCTCAAAGGCTGAAAAAAAAATTGACGCATATGTAAAACGCCCTGCGGCTGGCTGAGTATGAATCCGGTTCCGTGCCGCATTACTTTACTCCCGGCTTTATGGAACGCGATCAGCATTTGGCGCACGCATTACTGGATTTTATGAATAATAACGGCCCCGTAAGATCGGGCGACATCAAGGTTTTGCTGGTAACCACATCTGCGGCTCAAGAAAAAAGGCTTGGAAATCTATTGACCAAGATAGGTGTTTCCGCCGTTTCGGCCGGAAACATGGAGGACGCCTTGAAAAATACCAATTTGACCGAATACTCCCTGATAATTTCTGATAGCGTCTTGCCCGACGGAGACGCGGTTACGTTGGTTAGCCGGTTGAGGAAGGCTCTGAAATCACACATGCCGCGCTTTATGGTTTGGTCTTCATCACCGCAAAAGGCAACCGATCTTTTAAGACCGGAAAATCATATCGACGATGTGCTTATCAAGCCCGGCCCGGGAACCGGCATAGAATCGATGCTCCCCTCTATCATCGCCGGAATCTACCAAACCCGTTAAACCTGTATTATTCATTGACGCCTACTGTCACCATGAGGCCGTGAGCTTGCCGAACGGTCTAAGGGTGAATGTTATAACTCCATGTATGGCGTCCAATTAAAGCATATTGCTTTACCATGAATACGATGCGCATACGTATGTCTTGATATTCAGACCTGCCGGAAAATCTATCGTATCTGCCAAAACTTGAAACGCTATAGTATAAAAAGCGTTTAACAAATTACAGGGTTATTTCATACGGGTTTTGGGTTATCATGTAAAATCTATTGAAATCTTGAGGTTCGCGGCAATCTTAATATATCAAGGGCTTTTTCATCCGAAGGGTTTCCGCGAATTCCATGGCGATTGGTTAAATGAGGGAGTAATAGATGGGTAATCTCGAAAGGCGAAGGCGTAAAAAGAACTGGGAATCAATTGAATCGGTTGTGTTCATCGGCAACCATTTGCCGAGACGGTGCGGAATCGCCACTTTTACCACCGATCTTGCCGAGGCGATAGAAGAAAACGCGCCGGGCATAGGCTGCTGGGTAATGGCGGTCAACGACAGGGCGGAAGGCTACAAATACCCGCCGCGCGTAAGGTTCGAAATCGACCAGAACCGGCACAATGAATACGATCTTGCCGCGGATTTTCTGAACATGAACCGCGTTGACGTGGTTTGCCTGCAGCATGAGTACGGTATTTTCGGCGGCGACAGCGGCAGCTACATACTGGAACTGCTGCGCGGCATAAGGATGCCGGTGGTAACCACTTTACATACGGTTCTCAAAGACCCGGATTCCGCAAAGTTGAAAGTGATGAAGCATCTTGTCGAGCTCTCCGACAGGCTGGTAGTAATGAGCCGACGGGCAGGCGATTTCCTGCGTGAAATATACAAGGTGCCTGAAGAAAAAGTGGTTTTTATTCCACACGGAATCCCCGACGTGCCTTTCACCGATTCATCCTCGTATAAGGAGCGGTTCGGCATAAGCGGCAAAAAGGTGATCCTTGCCTTCGGCCTTCTTTCGCCGGGAAAGGGGGTCGAATATATGATCGACGCCCTTCCGGGGATAGTGGAAGCGCACCCGGAAACGGTATTCATAGTGCTCGGCGCGACTCACCCGAACCTGAAGGCGTATCACGGGGAGGATTACAGACTCAGCCTCCACCGCCGCGCCAAGGAAAGGGGTGTGGCGGATTACGTGGTTTTCCACGACCGCTTCATGAACTTGTCGAGTCTCATGGAATTCATCGCCGCCGCCGATATATACGTTACTCCGTATATCAATGAAACCCAGATTGTT
>BTTC01000065.1:0-8786 GCA_036244935.1 bacterium
GGCTCGAAAAGCGACGGCATGAGAAACATGTCCGACGCGGCCTCTATACGGTGCGCCATGGGATTGTTGAAACCCAGCTTTACCGAGACACGGCCCGGATATTTCTTTTGGAGTTTTTGGAGAAAATCCTCGTACTTCTTTTCGCCCTCTCCCAGCGCCGCCAAAGAAAAATCGAGTCTCATAAGTGATTTTTCCGCTTCCATTAAAAGATCAAAACCCTTTTGCTCTATAAGCCTCGACACCATGCCTACAAGCGGTCTTCCGGACGCATGCTCAAGACCCAACTCTTTTAAAAGTGCGCTTTTGCATTTCGACTTCGGCCCGATGTTAGAAAGGCTGTATCGGCACGGGATTAGCCCGTCGCGGGCCGGGTTCCATATTTTCGTGTCTATGCCGTTCGTGATTCCGCAAACCGGCATTTTGCGCTTGTCTAAAATAGCGTCAAGGCCGAATCCGTAATCCCGCGTGAGAATCTCGCGCGCGTAGGTGCGGCTTACCGTCGCTATCCCGTCGGCGAAAACGATGCCCGCTTTGAGCATACCGAGTTTTCCATACCACTCCACGCCGTCCGGGTTGAACAGATTTTCCGGCAGGCCGGTAAGCCGCATCGATTTTTCAGGGAATAAACCCTGATAGGCAAGGTTGTGCAGGGATAACACGGATACCGTTTTATCCAGAAAACCGCCGCCCGCGCCAGTTTTGATATAGACGGGCGCAAGCCCCAGATGCCAGTCGTTAACGTGTATTACATCCGGTTTGAAACCCGCGGCTTTCGGGAACTCCGCCGTAACGCGGTTGAAGAATATGAACCTCGCGTCGTTATCCGGGTAATCTCCCTTGCCGCTGCCGTAAGGGTTGGGCCGACCGTAGAGTTTTTCGTTATGTATGAAGTATATCGCCGTCTTTTTATCCAGCTTGCCTTTATAAAAATGGGCGGTACGGCGATGGCCGCTTCCCATGTTGATGGATATTTCAAGGCTGGTTTTTTTTAACCCCTTTCTTTTAACGCCGCCGTAAAGGGGGGTCAAAACGATTACCTTATGACCCAGCGCCGAAAGCGCGCGCGGCAGATCGGATGCTACATCGGCAAGTCCGCCCGTCTTGGAAAAACCCGCCACCTCCGCAGAAACAAAGAGTATGTTCACAATTTTTTGCCCCTTTACCACCGGTTTTTTGAAAGGCAAACGTTTACCTGAAGCAATCGAACGTTCTTTAAGTATGCGTTTATAAATCACTTTTGCGCTTTCCCTGAGTTCGTGTAACGAACCGTTGTTTTCTATCACGTAGTCGGCGTATTTCAGCTTTTTTGAAAGCGGCATCTGCGAATCTATGCGCGCTTGTGCTTCCCTTCGCGTCCATTTTCCCCTTGCCGCAAGACGGGCCAGCTGGTTTTTCCTTGTGCTGCTCATAACGATCAGGATGTCCTTCGTCAGGTAAAAACCGGATTCGATCATAAGCGGGGCGTCCACAACCACGACAGGGTTTTTATATTTTCTTTTGATTTCCCTTATGCGGAAATCTTCATGCTCTTCTACGCGCGGGTGGACTATCCTGTTAAGCCCGGCAAGCATTTTCTTGTTCTTGAATACGATACCCGCAAGTTTTTTCCGGTCAATCCTGCCGTTTGGGTGGAACGCTTTTTTGCCGAACATGCGTTTTACTTCATGCCACGCGGGACGGCCCGGATCAAGAGCGCGGCGGGCCAGCAGGTCGGCATCTATAACGTGAGCGCCGAGTTTTTTAAAAACCCTCAGTGCGGTTGATTTGCCGGAGCCGATGCCGCCGGTAAGACCTATTACGAGCGTCAACCTGTCTTCCATGCCAGGCGCGTCATGCCGTAGCCGATAATGAAACGCAGGAGTTCGCGTATGGGCAGCCCGACTATATTGGTAAAACTTCCGTCATACGATTTCACCAGTTCCGCGCCGCGCCCCTGTATGGCGTACGCGCCCGCCTTGCCCTTGTATTCCCCTGTTGAAATATAATCGTTTATCTTTTCTTTGCCGAGTTCGTAGAACGTTACGCTGGAGCGGCAGATCAAGACTTTCTTTAAATTTTCGACTGCGCGCACGAACGCCATGCCGGTTATCACTTCATGCGTTTTGCCGCTGAGCGATGAGAGTATCTCCCCTGCATGTTCAGCGCTTTCCGGTTTGCCGATGATACGGCCGTTTATGGTTACAATTGAATCCGCCCCTATTACCAGCGAGTTCCTGCGCCTGCCGGCAACCGTTTCGGCTTTTCCAAGCGCAAGCCGCCGCACCATTTCGTCCGATGATTCACCGGGCAGTACTACCTCGTCTATGTTGGCCGCGTCGACGGTAAAGCGAAGCCCCAACGAGGCCAGAATCTCACTTCTCCTTGGAGAAGCCGAGGCAAGCGCAAGCTCTATTTTGCCCACCTTTATTCTCTCAGCTTCCATGGCGCGTCATGGTAACCCTGCGACAGGCTCAGGGTGAAACGTTTTGTCATGGTGACAATCCTGCGGCATTCGTTTACCGTGGGTTCAGATGCGGGCGGCTCTTTGCAGCAGCATGTGGTCCGCAACCACAAGCGCCGTCATCGCCTCCGCAACCGGCACAACGCGCGGGCAGATGCACGGGTCGTGTCTTCCTTTTACCCGCACGGTAGTTTCGTTACCCTTGTTGTCCACCGTAGACTGTTCCCGCAAAATTGACGGCGTCGGTTTTACCGCGATCCGTAAAATTATATCGTTCCCGTTTGAGATACCGCCCAAAATGCCGCCCGCGTGGTTCGTTTTGAAACGGACCTCGCCATTTGTTGCCATCTCCATTTCGTCGTTGTGAGCGCTCCCCTTCATGGATGCCGCGCGGAAGCCTTCGCCGATCTCCACGCCCTTTACGGCGTTTATTCCCATAAGAGCCGAGGCAAGATCGCCGCTCAGCTTGTGATGTACTGGCAGCCCCAACCCGGCGGGAACGTTCCGTACCCTTATCTCCACTATCCCGCCTATCGAATCGCCGTCTTTACGAACCTTTTCTATCAACTCCACCATCTTTCCGGCTGCGACATTGTCGGGGCACCTCACCGGGTTTTTTTCTATTTCGCTTTCATCAAAATTTTCAGCGCGTACGCCGCCGATCCGTATCGTACAGCCTGTTATCGCGACGTTCGGGATGATCATTTTCGCTATCGCGCCCGCCGCCACGCGAACCGCCGTTTCGCGCGCGCTCGACCGCCCGCCGCCGCGCCAGTCGCGCAATCCGTATTTTTCGTCGTAACTGTAGTCCGCGTGTCCGGGACGGTAGATGTCTTTTATATCCTTGTATGCTTTGGTATCCCTGTCCAGGTTTTCTATTATGAAAGCTATCGGCGCACCGGTCGCGCGGGATTCCATCACGCCGGAAAGAACCTTTATTTTGTCGGGTTCCTTCCGCCGCGTCGTTACTTTACTCTGCCCCGGTTTTCGCCTGTCGAGGTCTTTTTGTATTTCCTTTTCGGAAATCTTCAAGCCGGACGGACAGCCGTCCAGCACGCCGCCGACGGCGGGACCGTGCGACTCGCCGAAGCTGGTAAGCCTCAAAAGAATTCCAAAGCTGTTACCGGCCAACGCGTTCCTCCAGCCTTTTTATAATTTCGCGGCAAACTTCCGCCGGAGCGCGGTTCGAGTTGTCCACCGTTACGTCGGCAAATTTTTTGTACATCGGCGTTCTTTTTTCAAATAAATGGTTAAAACTTTTTTTTGGACGTCCCCTGTCCAAAAACGGCGGCAGCCCCTTTCGTTTAATACGCTCGTAAAGTACCGCAGGTTTTACGTCAAGGTATACGAATACGGTATCCTTAAAATCCGTTTTGCGAAAACCGCTGTTCAGCGGAGTGCCGCCGCCCAGCGACAGAACTGCGCCCTTTGCTTTTATCGCCTTTTCAAGCGCCTTTGCCTCGACGTCCTGAAAATAACCGCTCCCGAATTTTTTGTATATTGTTCTTACCGTGCAGCGCTTACGGCCGTTTTGCGCGTAAACGTCCTCAATCAGCCTGTCGATATCCAGAAAATCCATTCCCAGTTTTTTACCCAGAAATTTACCGATCCTCGTTTTCCCGCTGCATTTGAAACCGATCAGCGTGATGCCGCGGAGTTTCCTCGTGTTCCCCTTCATGATTTTTCAAGCCCGCCACGGTAATTGTAACAGAGGTAAAGTGTAAACCGCCTTATAAGTTCTCCCTTCCGCACGATGTCTATCGTACCGGTTTTTTCCATGCGCTCGAAAAGCGGCGCGATCTTCGCCGAATCGTCGCGCCCTTCTTCGGTTAGATACAAAGCGTTTTTACCTTTATACCCGTCTGGATGCGGAAGAAAATAAAACCTCAAATCGCCGTTTTTGCCCGGCAGGTAGGCGTTGATTGGGGGATCGGCGTAATACGTGATAAGCGACGCTATCTGGTATCGGTTGGAGACAAGAAAAGCGGCGTCGATCTTTTTGCGCGCGTGGTCGACCTTCTCAGCCAAGAATTTCCAGCCGTATATGCGGCGGCTGATCTCGTATCTTTGCGGGTGCGGAATAACGGGATTGATTATCTGTACGTGAAGCACGATTAACATCAAAACGGCAATCGCTGCGGCGAATTTGAACAACCGCATTTGCGCGGACAGTTCCTTCCATGTGGCAGCCATGCCGCCCGCCTGAACCATCAGCGGGATGAAACCGAGGATCGGCCAGTTGCCCTCTATCCTGGTTCTGAAGGAATTTAAAACGAAAAAAAGCAGTATCGGAAAGGAAAACGAAAAAAGAAAAAGCGCCGCTTCCCCAGCGCGCGGATCAAGACCGGATGATGGTGATGGTGATGGTATAAAAAGTTTTCCGGCAAGCGAAATCCCAGCCGCGAAGAGGAAAAAGAAAATACCGATTGAATAAAGCACGATCTGGAATCCCGCGAACTCCGCAAAAAGTTCAAACGGGTTTCCTTTTACCGATGAGAGTCCGTGACTAGCCTGGAAGGCAAGCGATACCCAATCGTGACGCGCGTTCCAGACGATAACGGGCAAAAAAACCAAAAACGATACAACCGCGCCGATGTACGGCTCGGGTCTTTTCAGCCACAAGCGGCAGTTTGGTGAAACAAGCAGGTACAGGAATGCGCATGGGAAAAAGAACGCGGCGGTGTATTTGCTTAAAAGCGCGCCGCCCGCCGCCGCGCCCGCGGCAATCCAGACGGCGTAAGATTTTCTTTTGCCCGGCTCGGACCTCGCCGCCCAAAGGAATAAAAGCATACCCGCAATGTATAACGGAATTAACGGAGCGTCGGGCGTCGCTATAAGCGCTCCAACGGTGAAAACAAGAGTTATATTCGCAATCAATACGGCGTAAAAGCCAGCCCGTTCGTCATCGAAAAGGCAAACGGCAAGCCTGTAAAGAATCAGCGAGGAAACCAGCGCTCCGGCGACCGGTCCCAGCCTGATAAAAAATTCCGCGTCGGAAAACAGCGTCGTAAGCGCCACAACGTAGGCCACCATCGGCGGGTGATCGTAGTATCCGGCAGCGAGGTGCTTCGACCATAGCCAGTAGTAACCTTCGTCAAGTGAAAGCTCGAACGAACCTGCCGTGAAAAGCCGGAGCAGCGTAATACCGCCGAGAAATAAAAAAAGCTTTTTTCGTACCGTCAAGCGTGCGGCTATTTCCAAATATTCGGGATAAGGAACCCTGTTTTTTTCGCGTATTCCCGGTACTCATCCCCGAAACGCAGGGCAAGTTCTTTTTCTTCTACCAGCCTGTTGTAAGCGCTTCCGATTATCAAGACTAAAAAAGAAGCTATAACTCCGGTCGTAAAAGTATCCAGATAGGTTCCCAAGCCGAAACAGTAAAAGATCAATCCCAGCTCCATGGGGTTCGCGCAGTAGCCGTAAGGCCCCGATACGACCAGTTTTTTGGTAGGCGCAACGGGCGCCGGCGTTCCCTTGCCGGTGTTCCACAAAACAAGCGCCGACCAGCCCACCATGGCCAGCCCGGAAATTATGAATGCGGCCGCAACACCGGTTTTAGCCCGGTTATAGATATCGGTCTCCACTATGTAAGCGTTGGCGGCGTGGCTGATGTAGATTATTAACGCCGGAACAACAACAAGGAAAACCGCCGCACCGATTAAAAGGGTGACAAGCCTGTATCTGGCCGAAAATTCCCTGCTGTGATACTTGATAAAAAAGTCAAAAGGGTTAAATGCCATTTGCCCCAATTCTAAGCAAATTAAAACCCCACGTAAACCAAAATGGGCAAAAGATATTTTTACTACCAATGCTGGTCATGGTGAGCTTGCCGAACCGCCCTTCGGCAAGCTCAGGGCGACAACAGGAACCCTTCAGGGGGGAGGAAAAAGCGGTATTTCGTGTTGCGTCACTAACGGCTTTTAACGAGAAACCTTATGTTTTTCCTTTTAAGAGTTTCTTTTATTTCTTCCAGATCGTAGCCGCCCTGTATGTTTTCCAGGCGCACGATGGTGGCGCGCAATCTTTCTTTTTTTTCCGCAACCCGGACGACGAACTGCATATCTTCAAGCGATCTCACCAAACTGTCCGCATGCGCCTCGGATTTAAACCGCCCCATTTCAAGCTCGTACCTGCCCGCTCCCGTCAGCGCAACCCTGGGT
Source organism: bacterium (assembly GCA_036244935.1). GTDB lineage: Bacteria > Nitrospinota_A > UBA7883 > JACRGQ01 > JACRGQ01 > BTTC01. The sequence continues at coordinate 6,601 of BTTC01000065.1, forward strand.
TTCAACCCCTGCTTTAACAGATTATCGGCGGCTTTTATGGCAAGTTCGCGGTATGGGTAAAAGCCGGTATAAACCCTGATCGTTTTTGCCGTGTAAGTTATTTTGCGTAGTGTGGGCGTAAGGTTGAGTTCCTTAAGTTTTTCCCCCATTGATTCGGCGTTTTTGCGCTTTCTGAATAGACCAACCTGCATGGTATAGGTTTTCCCGTCAGATACCGCGGGTTTGGGCAGATAGCCCTTTTTCGTTGTCTCCTCCGGTCTGGTTTGAGGTTTTGTCTTTTTCAAAAATTTTTCGCGCGAAGTTTTTGTAACGGCTCCTCCGGCTTTTAACGTCCGTTCCTTTATGAGTTCCTCTTTTATTCCTGCTGGGGATTTGCCCTTTCTTTCCTTCTTTTGTACCTTCGCCGTCTGTTTCGACGGCTTGACCTCGGCGGTTTTCTCCTTCTGCGGCGTTTTAGGGGTAGGGAGCGTCTGTTCCGCCTTGAGGACAGTCGGCGCGGATGACGTCGCGAAGAAATTAGTGTAGGCGTAATAACTTCCGCCGCCAATAATCAGAAAGACGAGGGTTCCCGCCAAAAGTTTTACGCGCGTCTGCTTTTTTTCTTCGCGCTCAAGTTCCTCCTCGAACTTTTCTAACGAACCTTCTTCTTCCGGATCAAATACACTGTTCTCATCCGCCATATCAATCTCCCTTTATAAGTTAACATGCGGTATAAACTACCACATTTTAAATAATCTTCAGCCGCATTTTACCACTATCAATGACGGGGACGATTATTTACTCTTCTTCCGCGTTGCTTTCATCGGCTTCCGGTTTGCCGGATTCGTCCGTTACTGTCGAAAGCGCCCTTGCCGGCGCTTCCAGCACCCTCTTGAAAATACCGATGATAGTGCGCCCCAGCGATTCCACCGGTACGGACTTGGCGACGGGGTTGTCGAAGGTTCCCGTAACCTTGTAGTAATAGATGATTAAACTATTGTTTTTATCAACCAGGATTTTATTCAATATCGGGATGCTTGAAATGATCTTGTCCACGGAAGTAAAGGGTCTTGCCCCGAACATGAGGTTCACCGTCCCGTCGTTGAATTTAAAATCGCCGGCCACGGACATCCTCACTACGCTGCCTTCCAGCATTGTATCGTCGGTGTTTCCTACACCGTCCTTGATGTTTATGTTTCCGATAACGGCGTCGTAGGGGATTCCCGACCCTTCCTGATCTTTGGAACGTCCTTTGAATATCGGAACGACGTTTATTATTGTGAAAAGGTCGGCAAGTCCTTCGTGGTCCTTAAGCATACCGTCGGCGGCTTTGAATTTCATTTCACCGTTCAATGTATGGCGCAAACGGCTCCAGGCCAGACCGTTGCCCGTAAACCTGCCGCTGGCATCCAGTTTGCCCGTAATTTTGTTTAACCGCTCCCAAAGCGCCGGCAGAAAAGTTCTAAGGTTAAGACCCGAAACATGAGCCTCGCCCTCAAAACGCTGCTGCCCCCCCGTAATATCAAGCGCTCCGTCCGCCTGCCAGATACCTTCGTGCGACGTAAATTTAAAGGTTGTGAAATTGAATTTTCGGCGGTTATAACTGAATGACGTTTCCAGATCGCTGTATTCAAGTTTTTTAAGCGTCCCTTTTTTGGAGCGGATGTCGAGAATCCAGTTGGTGTTGGAGTCGGCTCTTTTTTCCGTTCTTTTTTTTACCGCTTTTACAGCCCCCGGGGGTTTTTCCAGCATGAATATATCGCCGAGGTTCAGGGTATCGGCATCCACCGAAAGGAAAATGGACGGTTTTTTCTTGAACGTCAGTCTGCCGGATACGGTTCCGCTGGAACCGCCGAGGCTGCTTTCAACGTCTTTGAAGATAAACTCGTCGGCTTCAAGGCGCACCGAGCCTTTCATGTTGGAAAACGGTTTGTTGATCGATGTTTTAAAGCCAAGTCCGGCAACTTTAATCTCCCATTTGCCGGAAATGGGATTTCCGCTTTTGCCGCTAATATCGAACTGGCCGCTTACCGTCCCTTCCGGCTGCAGGCTCGCCAGAACCGGCGTTATGTAACTGAAAGGCTCAAGGTTCAGTGTTTCAACATTGGCGATAAGACGATAGCCGTATTTCGTATCTCCGTTTTTTGCCTTTAACGTGGCGCTGCCGTAAATTTCTCCCTCGGCATCGGCTTCGGAAAAGGATGGAA
>BTTC01000066.1:0-8737 GCA_036244935.1 bacterium
GTCTATCCACCCACCACCCGCCAGCGTATCGCCAATTTTTATATCAATCACGATCCTGCACCAACTTCGTAACGAGACGTTGCGTCTATCCACCCACCACCCGCCAGCGTATCGCCAATTTTTATATCAATCACGATCCTGCACCAACTTCGTAACGAGACGTTGCGTCTATCCACCCACCACCCGCCAGCGTATCGCCAATATAGAAAACTGCCGCCTGTCCGGGGGCGACCGCTTTTTCGGGTTTTTTAAAAACAACCTTCGCCGATTTACCAGCGGAACGGGGGGGTTGATGGTGATGATAATGATATATGAAGCCTTTTGCGGGACGCCGCCGGTAACGTACCTGCACGTCGACCTCCTGTCCGTCGTTTAGCACGGTATGCATTGTGAGATTTTTTACAGTCATGGAGTTTGTATAAAGTTCTTCTTCGGCGCCTACCACCAGCGTATTCGTTTCCGGCTCTATTGCGGTAACGTAAAGCGGATGTCCGTGTCCTATGCCGAGCCCTTTTCTTTGACCAACCGTATAAAAAGGTATGCCGCTGTGCTGTCCCAAATATTTTCCATTACCGGTTTTTATATATCCGGGTTTTACGGAACCGGCATACGACTCGATGAACGCGGGATAGTCATCGTCCGGAACAAAACATATCTCGCTGCTTTCCGGTTTTTGCGCGGTTTTAAGTCCCAGTTCCGAGGCTTTGGCCCGCACCTGATCCTTTGTGAGATCGCCCAGCGGGAAGATGATTGAACCCAGCGCTTTTGGAGGAATGTTAAACAGGAAATAACTCTGATCCTTTTTGCCATCCGCTCCCCTGCGTATCAGATGTTTGTTTTCTCCAGCAATTCGGGCGTAATGCCCCGTCGCAAGTTTTGAACAGCCGAGTTGTCCGGCGCGTTCAAGAAGAATGTCGAATTTCAAAACGCGGTTGCATTCTATGCAGGGGTTCGGGGTGCGGCCCTTAAGGTACTCGTCCACAAAGTAATCCACCACTACCCGCCTGAACTGCTCCTTGAGGTTCATGACGTAGTGCGGGATTCCCAGATCGTCCGCCACCCTGCGCGCGTCGTTTACATCGTCAAGCGAGCAGCAGCCCTGCTTTTTATCCGCTTCCGGTTCATTCCACAAACGCATGGTAACGCCTATAGGCTCGTATCCCTGCTCCAGCAAAAGCGCCGCCGCCACGGAGCTGTCCACGCCTCCGCTCATTGCCACCAAAATTCTTTCTTTCATAACAACCTGACTATAAATAAACTGCGTACAAAAAAGAACCGTATGTATAATCACTCCCAACATTATGGGACGATATTCAAAGTATTTTATTGTTTTTATTTTCACGCTTGCCGCGGCATCCACATCAATGGCCGGTGAAACGGAAAAACCGGCAAGCGCGGCCAAAGGCAGTACTTCCATTGGTTGGGTGGATACCTCCGGCAATACGGAAACAAAAACCCTTTCACTCAAGGCCAGTTTAAAGGTGAAAAAGGAAAACCGCAGGGTCTACCTCGAGGCTTATTACATCTACGGCGAAACATACGGCGAAAGCACAATGGAAAAAATTGACGTAAACAACCGGTGGGAACTGAGGCTTAACGGTTTTTTTCCATTTTGGGACATCAAGTACTACCGCAACCCGTTTCAGAAATACGGCTACAGGCTGTCCACCGGTCCGGGACTCGGCTATTATTTTTTCAAATCAGAAAAAACCTATCTGTCAGCCAGCTATTACATACAATCCCATTACGATTATCTGACAGGAGAAGTTGAAAGGTACGTCAATTACACCGTCCACAACATGGAAGCGCGGTTCAGATACAAGTTTGACGAAAATCTGAAATTCAGGCAAAAAGTTTTATACAGGCTGTCGGACAGGCAACCGGGTGATTACTGGGTGGATTTCGAGGTGAGTATCGTTAATAATCTGACTAAACGGCTTGCGCTGGAGCTGTCATACACGGCGAACTACCAGAACAAGCCGGTTGATCCCAGCGTAAAGAGGCTTGATACGACTTTATCCACATTTTTAGTGGTGCGGTTTTAGTCCGTTACGGACGCGTCGTTTTTAATCAGATACTGCATCTGGTCGGATGCCGGCAGTGCGTCGGGCACGTATTTTCTCAGCCAGTCGATGGCCTCCATCGCCGGCAGCCCGAGGACGCGCATGACCAGAAGTCCGGCAAGCATCCCGGCCCTCCCAAGCCCCGCATGGCAATGAATCGCGACGTTATTGTTATCGTTGGCAAGTTCGATTATTTTTTCGACGACTGAATCAAAAAAGCCGTTTTCAGGAACGGAGAAATCGCGCAGCGGATAGTGGATAATATCAAAACCTTCCTCTTTGTAGAATTTGCAAAGATCCATTCCAGTGTAGTTTTTATATTCGTATTCTTCTACTAGGAAGACTATTACGGAGACGGATTTGCTCTTGAAATCGTCCAGCGCTTTACCATCCGGGTCGAAATACCCGAACGGCATAGGGCCCACAAAGACGCTGCCCGGCATCCCCAGCGGAAGCTCATTAATAATCATGTGCCGGTCTTCGGTCTGCATATCTCTTATTTTAACTTACATTCAAACACAATTGAAATTACGCCATTCGCGCAAGTTGTATGTTTGCAATCCGTGAAGCATAATCTGCGTTATGGGAAACGGGAATGGAACCGCGCTGGTGCTGATACTTACGCCGGATGGGAGATTCGACGCCTCGGACATTGGCTCCATACTGCACAGGCAAAAAGAGGGGAGCATCGAACTGTTTATCGTTGCGGTCGGGGACACGGTGAAAATAGATTCCCGCTTGGGAAAAACCGCGAAGATGAAAATGATTGTATCGGAAGAATCGTTCAGCCGAAGCGGAAAAATTTTTAATGAGATTATCGCCGCCGCTCAAAACAGAATTTTCGTTTTTATAAGCAACCGCGTAATGCCCACCCACGACCATTGGCTTACACGCATCTGCGCCCCGCTTTTGAAGGATGGAGCGGATGCGGCTTTCGGGCGGGACATACCCGCGCCGGGTGGTAATTACTTCCTTGCTGAAGATATGAAAAAACATTTTCCGCTGTCCGCTTCCGGCACTGAAATGAGCGGGTTTTCAATCGACAACTGCGCGATCACCCGCGATGCGCTACGCAGAACCCCCTTCACTGAAAACCTTGCGTACGACGCCGCCGCGGTATGGATTATCAATAGCAAAATCAGACCATCCTATTGCCCTGAGGCAACGGTTTTGCGTCCTGCGGACTGCTCTCTGAGGGAAGTGTACATGGGAAGCCTTCACAAAGGCGCAGACCGGCGCGGCTGCGGTAGACGAATAACGCTTTTGGAAACCGGGCGCAATACGGCCGCAGGGATAATGCGCGACCTGCGTTTTTGTTTTTCACTAAAAAAACCTCAGTACATGTGGTATCCGTTTTTTTACAGATCCGCCATGAATTTCGGATACTATGCGGGACAACAGATAAAAATAAATGATAAATGAAAAAGGTTAAAACGGCTTACGTATGCCGTAACTGCGGATCGCACCAGCCGGGGTGGGTGGGTAAATGCCCGGACTGCGGTGAATGGAACTCCATGGTGGAGGAAATCTTAAAAAAGGAACCCTCGCTCAGACGGCCGGTTTTCGCGGGCGAATCAAAACCGAGCCGGATTATCGACCTGCCGGACCAAAGCGGCGGGCGGCTTGCCACCGGAATGGACGAGATGGACCGCGTGCTCGGCGGCGGCATCGTGGAAGGTTCGATGGTGCTCATAGGCGGCGACCCCGGAATCGGCAAATCGACCCTTTTGCTTCAGCTTTCCGGAAACATCGCGATGGACGAAACGGTACTTTACGTTACCGGCGAAGAGTCGCCGCGGCAGATCAAGATACGCGCAAAGCGGCTTGGCATAAACCCGCCATCACTGCTTGTATACCCCGAAACAAACATCGAGATGATAACGGCGCAGATCAAGGCTGTCTTGCCGAAGCTGGTGGTAATTGACTCCATCCAGACCGTTTACACGGAGCTAATGCCCGCCGCGCCCGGCAGCGTCGGGCAGCTGCGCGAATCGACCGCGATTTTGACGCAAACGGCCAAACATCTAAACGTACCTGTATTCCTTGTCGGGCACGTTACAAAAGAAGGCGCCATAGCAGGCCCAAGAGTACTGGAGCACATGGTGGATACCGTCCTTTATCTTGAGGGCGACCGCGACCACCACTTCCGCGTGCTTCGATCCGTGAAAAACCGTTTTGGGTCCGCCCAGGAAATAGGGGTATTCGAGATGAGGGAAGGCGGTCTTGCGGAAGTGAAAAACCCGTCCGAGATTTTTATATTGCCACGCGCCGCAGCGGTAAGCGGTTCAATTATAACGTGCGCCATCTCCGGCACCAGGCCGATACTGGTGGAGCTTCAGGCTCTGGTTACGCCAACGAGCTTCGGCCACCCGCGCCGAACCGCAGTCGGGTTGGACTATAACCGCGTTGTTCTTATGGCCGCCATACTGCAAAAAAGGGCGGGACTTTCTCTCGATTCGGAGGATATCTACGTATCCGCCGCGGGAGGCGTACGCGTGGACGATCCGGGAAGCGATCTGGCCCTTGCCGCTGCGCTTACGGGGAGTTTTCGCAATATAATGCTAGAAAAAAACTCCGTATTCATGGGCGAGGTAGGGCTTGGCGGAGAGCTGCGGCCTGTATCCTCCCTTCATATGCGGCTGAAAGAAGCCGCGAGGATGGGAATGGCGCGGGCAATTATCCCGTCCCTGTCCCCCGATGAAGCTCTTTCCGGAAAACACGGCGGGATGGAGATTTTAACCATGGACCACGTCGGAAACCTTACTGATTTTCTTTGACTTGAGACCCGTAGAAAAACTATGTTCACGATTTTGTTTGCAGCGGCTCACGTCCACGGGGTGGTTTCCCTTATTGCCACCCTGAGCCGGCAACCTGTCACCCTGAGTTTATCGAAGGGTCACCATGACAAGCGTTATATCTTGAACTGGTCTACCAGTTTTTTAAGGTCGCCGGCAAGCTCCATGAGTTTTTCCGCAGAGTCCGAGGTTTTTTGAGTATCGTTCGATGTGTCCCTGCTTACCTCGACCACATCGTTCATGTTCTTCGATATATCTTCCACGGTTTTGGCCTGCTCTTTCGACGCAGTTGCTATCTGGTTGACCATCTCCGTGGACTTGTTTACCTGATTTACGATATTCTCAAGCGACTTTCCTGTTTCATCGGCCATCCCGACGCTGGAGTCAACTTCGTTCCTGACCATATCCATGGAGTTCATCGTATCCTTCGTATCGGTCTGGATTTTCGTTACCATCGCGGCGATTTCCTTTGTTGCGGTAGTCGTCCTTTCGGCAAGTTTTCTAACCTCATCCGCCACAACCGCAAAACCCCTGCCCGCCTCCCCTGCCCTTGCGGCCTCTATCGCCGCGTTCAGCGCAAGCAGATTTGTTTGGTCGGCTATATCGTTTATTACGGCAACTATCTCGTTTATCTGACTGGAATTTTTACCAAGTTCCTCCACGACGCGGCTGGATTTTTCCATTGCCGCAGATATTTCATGTATGCCTGCGATGGTTTTTTCAACCATCTTCTCGCCGCCATGAGCCGCTTCCATCGCTTTATTGGTGGAGTCAAGCGCCTCCGATGAGTTTCTGGCGACCTCCAAAATGGAGGAGGACATCTCATCTACAGAAGCCACGGTATTTTCCATTTGATTGGTTTGCTGTCCGCTTCCATCCGCAATGTGGCGCGCCGCCTCGGAGAGTTCCCCCGCCGAACCAGCTACGTCGGAAGAGCTTTGGTTTATCTTGTGAATCATCTCCTTAAGATTTTCCTGCATTGCGAAGAGCGCAGTTGAAAGCGCTCCGATTTCGTCTTTTCTCAAAGTGTCTATCCGCGTTGTCAGGTCGCCTCCCGCAATACGGCTGGCCGTATCGGCAATGGCGTTTAACGGTTTTACCACCGTAACGCGGAAAAACATATTAAGAACGAACAGGTTTACCGCTATGAGTATTACGGCCGCGACGATAGCCAGATTGCGCGTTAAGCCACTTGTTCTCCTAAGATGTAAAAGCCGTTCCTGCTTGTCTTCAGCTTCTTCGTCTATTCGGTTTTGTATTTCACCTGCAACTTCCATCGCCTTTTCAGCAGACAGCGATACGCGCACAATCCCGCGCGTTTTATGATTCGAACCATGGCAGACGTGGCACTCTTCACCGTTGGGAATAACCAGCAGATTGGTGATTACAGCCTCGCCGTTTATTTTTTCCTCGTAATACTGGTCTTCCCCGGATTCTACCGCCCTTTGGAAAACATCCATCCTGTCGGCGTCGAATTTTATCGCCGGTTTCGGTTTACGCGGGGAAAAGGTTTTGTCGTCAAGATTCGCGTTGACCATGTTTATGGTTTTGTTGTCGCAAAACGCCTCTTCGCCCGCTGTGTTGAAACCGCGGTATAACTGAATGCTTTTGAAGATCGGTTTCATCTTCAACCCCTCCAGCCAATCCCCCACTATCTCGGCGTTGCCGGTTACCATCATATGAGAAATGCTGCCCACGGTTAAACTGCGGATAATACGCATCTCCTCTTTTATTTTCTCTTCAAGTAAGGAATGCGGTATGGAAAGGAATTCCTTGAATCTCAACTGTTTCGCATCGAGAGTCTCCTTCATCTCATAAGCCGCCGTATTGGCCTGCCTTATGTTTTGCCAAAGTTGAAACCCGGCCTGTGTGATAAGGAAAACAAAAAGGATAACGAAGATCTTCAGCTGAATTGTCAAGCTGCTGCCGCTTAACAACTTTTCTATTAATTTCTTAATAGATTTCACACATGCCCCGTGATTTACCTCCTAGTATGGATTATAAATCACGGAATGTTTTTTTCGGCAATAAATATTAACTTTTCCCGTTTGTGATTTCAATAATGCGGGTCAGTCGCTTTCTATCAGCGTGAAAACGGAATGGTCTCCCAGTTTCTCCCGGCCGTTTAAGAATCCAAGCTCCACTATGAATGCCACCTCTGCGATCCCGGCTCCAAGCCTTTCTACAAGTTTGATGGCGGCCTGCATAGTACCGCCCGTGGCAAGCAGATCATCTATCAAAAGAACTTTGCTGCCGCTGTTCAAGGCATCCTTGTGTATCTGGATTTCGTTTACGCCGTATTCCAGTTCGTAGGATTCGGACAGAATTTCTGCCGGGAGTTTGCCAGGTTTTCGTATAAGCGTAACGCCGCAGCCGAGCTTTAAGGCAAGGGCGGAAGCAACAACGAATCCCCTCGATTCAATGCCCACCACCTGATCGATTCCTTTGTCCCTGTAGCGTTCGGCAAAGATATCGATAATTTCGCTGAACGATCCGGCATCGTTGAAAAGCGTCGTGAGATCCAAAAACCTGATCCCCTTTTTCGGGAAATCGGGTACGATTCTGATTTTGTCCAAAAATTTCTGACTCGTTTTAGGCATCTTTTCTCCCTCTCAATATTTGTGTTTAAAATTTCTAAAGCATATTGCTTTACCATGAATACGATACACATACGTAATGTCTTGATATTCAGACCTGTTGGAATATCTATCGTATCTGCTAAAACTCAAAATGTTATAGTATCCGCGTGCGGCAGTCTACCAAGTCTTCCAGCACTTTAGAAGCGCCCAACAGATTTCCGGCGCAGATGCAATTCTATAAAACAAAACCTGTTTTGCCGTTTGCCATGGTGAAAAGGTTTGCGCTACGGCATGCAGAATTGCCGGAACCCGCAGCTGCTGTCGGGGCAATCGATTTCCGGCAATTTGGCATCCGCAATTCCGCCATGAAGCCGCCGCGCTTTTTCCTCCCATTCCATTATGAGCCGTGCCGTATTTATGGCCTGCTTTTTCACTTTTTCAAGTTTTTGGCGGTCAAGTTTCCATTCAACAGCGCGCGGCGTATCGTGCTTGAGGTAAATGAGAACGCACGATATTTCGTCAAGCCCCATGTAGTCGGCAATAGCCAGGCCGTATAGTCCCAGTTGAAAACGCGCGGAGTCGTCGAATTTTCCAGCGCGTGAATATTTGTAGTCCACCACCCACGCATTTTCTACTCCCTCCCTCAAAAGCAGGTCTATCCTGCCGTTAATCAGGTAGGTGGTTTTTTCTACCGCGTACCGTGCGGTAAAAGGTATTTCCCTGCCTACCATTTTAAGTTTGCCGGTATGCAAACCTTTAAAAGGTTTCATATCGTAAAGCCGCACGATCCTTTTGCGAATGCCGTTCTTTTCCCGAATGGATGCTGCTGCCGGATACTTCCTTACGGCGGATGCCGCGCTTTTTCTAAAATTTTTTTCGTCCAGTTCAAAGTCCACGCTTTCCAGTATTTCGTGTACCGCGCGTCCCATATCCATATCCGCGCCGCCGTTATTACGCAATGTACCCGATTTTCTTTCGGGCGTAATTCCATAAATCCGCCGAAAAAGGTACTCACGCGGACAGCGTATGAAGGATGCCATCCTCCCGATGCCTAGTGAGATTTCTACACCCACACCCGCGTCCGCTGCCGGTTTTTTTATATCGGCGCCGGTTTTGTAACTATACCCACCTCCGTCAAAAACTGCCGACTTAAGCGCATCGTAGGGGATCCTTTTCGCCTCCCGGCTCTTGGGAGTTAACAACGGCTTCGGTCTATCCGCAAAAATATCTGGCCGCCGTTCCGTAAGGTTAACGAGCGACGCTATTATTCCCATACCCCTTTTTGATTGACTTCCGCTTA
>BTTC01000067.1:0-8735 GCA_036244935.1 bacterium
GCATAGACATCTCCAAGCAGATATTGTCCGCGGCTTCGCTTTTAAAAAAGGCGAACATGGAAGTTCTTCGCGGCCATATAAAAACCTGCGTTGTCGACGCGGTTAAAAAGGGTGAGTCGGAAGAGAAGATAGATGAGATTTTCGGCATCATAGAAAAGTACGCAAAGCCGAACGGCTGATTAAATTGTTTATGTCGCCCTTCGATAAACTCAGGGTGACAACAGGCGTACTTTCAGGGTGGCAAGGCGCCGAACGGCTGAAAATAAAACGGATGTCATGGTGAGTTGTCATCCTGAGCTTGCCGAAGGACGCCGAGCGGCTGATTGAATGGAAATGTTTAAAATTTTCTGAATGCAAACAGCATGTACGCTATTCCGGCAGCAAAGGAAAGAAGGGTGATTACAAGGCCGATATATACTCCAAGCGGCCGGTAGCAAAACGCGGCCGTTGAATCTTTTTCCGTTATGGGGATGTGCACAAGCCCGGGTTCCGCAATTATCGACCCTGGATTATCGCAGACCTCCCAGCCCTCATAGTTGTTCTGGTTAAGGTAAAGAGTTCCTTTTAACTTGTCATCCCATGCAATATCAACCCGGTTCGGCGTCCAGCGTGTGAATCGCGCCTGCGTAAAATTCTTGCCGGTGTAGATAAATGCCTCCCCTTGATATTTTGGGGAACCCCTCCCCGTGGTAAGTACGCGCAGCGCAAACGGTTCGTAGCCCATGTTCACTCCAACATTCTGGAGTATATGGGGCAACATGGGTCTATTGCACGCAATAAGCGGTGAAAGACCATAGGGTAATGTCCACCCTTGTCTGGTATACGCCATCGTCTCCTGTATCTGGAAGAATTCGCCTTCAGGATTTTTTATATGTTTTAAAATTTTTTCAGACTTTACGGGAAAGACCTCAAGCAGCAGCGGAAAAGCCGCGACATAGAGATTGACCGTAATCAGAATTAAAATTATTTTTTGCCACAGCGGTCCGCGCCGCAAACCGGCGGTTACGCGGTACGCGCCGAATCCGGCCAGCAGTGAGACAATCAATACAAACGGCCAGCGAAACCTTGTAACCACCCTTATGGAATCGTAAACGGGAAACAGCTTAAGCGCTTTCCAGATCGGAACAGGGGAAAAAACTCCCATGATTAAAAACGTGAGCAGGGCGAACCCCGTTAAAATGGGCAGCTTGTATGGAAAACGCGCAAACATCCCGAATGCCGCAAACAGCAGAACAATCGGTCCCATGTACATACCGTATTCCGGCGCGTTGTAGAAGAAGCCTACATCAGGTATATCACCTGAATAAAAAGGTATATCACTTACATCAAAAAGACCGAGCGGGTAGTAGGTGAGGTCTATTCTATGATCGAGAAACGACATGATCAAAGCAGTTAACGAGTAGCCTTCCAGCACCCCCCGCAGGTCACGAGGGTGATCGGCAAGCCATGCGAGTGATGAAACAAGTTTTACGGAACAAAGCATAACGGACATCAAAACCGTGGCCGCAATGAAAACAACGGGGCGCAATGTTTTTTTCGTGAACGCCGTTACCATACCGAATATTGCAAGCGGAAACATCGTTATGGGATACGGGTAAGGGCTTCCGCCAAGATACAAAAAGGCCAAAAGCATGGACGTCGGGACGACGTATCTGTAATCTTTCCACCCGTGGAAGAAAAGCAGAAAAATCCATGGTATGAGATGCAGATGCCAAAACAGCATCCAGCCGCCCTGAAGCTGTGCCGTATGCAGTCCGCAAAGCGTCCATATCATCGCCGAGGTTAGTCCGCCAACGTGGTTTTGCCTGAGGTAACGGGCCAGAAAATATACGCCTGTAAAGCCGATAAACTGGAGAATGAACAGGGTGATTTTAAAACCCAGGACGGTTCCAAATAAAAGTACCGGAAAATAAAGCGGCGATAAAGGAACCTGCGCGTTACCCAAAAGCGGTAGGCCCCCCATATGCCACGGGTCCCAGGCCGGCAGCTGGCCGTACTCAAATATGCCCTTTCTTACCGCTTCAACCATGTAAAAGTGATAGTCGGAATCCACCAGGCCGAGATTGCGGGGGCCGGCAATCAGTATCGGCAGAAAGTAGAAAAAGCTGACGGCCAGCGCCCAGCAAACCGCCTGTTTCGAGTCCCGTTTTTCAGGAAACAAAAAATTCGCACCGTTTTTTTCGGCAGAGTTGATTGTCGGGTTCAACCTATCCCAATTATCAGGAGAAATATGAATTTGTACCATTAACGTTTGTCATGGTTCGTCCTTCGACAGGCTCAGGATGACAATCGGGGAAACCGCCCCATGGACGTGAGCCGCTGCACACCGTCACAAACAACGTCGTGAACATCGTTTTTCTACAGGTCTCAACTTGATAATTCCACACGGTACCGGAAACATCCCCTGATTTTATCATAAGACCCAAGCGCCGTTAAATCCCGCAATACTGTGGGACTCGATGCCTTGACTGTGCTATGCTACGATGAACGAAAAGGAGTCAGGATATTGCCGGGTCTTACGCGACTCGATCCCGCCAATCCCGCCAGGTCCGGAAGGAAGCAACGGTAAGCGGTGTGTTGGGGGCGCAGTGAGGTCGCCCGGCATTTTTTTTAATATTGGGGGGGAAACATCCGGTTTCTCGGGGTGATACGGTGGCAGCCGGAAGACCTCTGTACAAAACTAATGGAAAAAAATTTTGGTTCTTCAGGCGACTACGTTGTACTGGCCCGCAAGTGGCGTCCCGCAACGTTTGACGAAGTTGTCGGAAAGCGTCACATAGTTCGCTCGCTGAAAAACGCCATCAAAATGAACAGGGTAGGGGGCGCATACCTGTTTTCCGGTATGCGCGGCGTGGGAAAAACATCTATGGCGCGGATACTGGCGAAATCCGTTAACTGCGAAAAAGGCGCCACGTTAACGCCTTGCGGCGAATGCGCGAACTGCCGGGAAATAACCAACGGTTCCTCGCTCGACGTTACGGAAATAGACGCCGCATCAAACAGGGGCATCGACGAAATGCGGGAGATAAGGGATCACCTCGGCTACGCGCCGGTTAAATGCCGCAGGAAGGTATACATAATCGACGAGGTGCACATGCTGACGAAGGAGGCCTTCAACGCCTTTTTGAAATCACTGGAAGAGCCGCCGCCCCATACGACTTTCATACTTGCGACAACGGAGCAGAACAAGGTGCCCGAAACGGTGTTAAGCCGCTGCCAGTGCTTCGAGTTTCGCGCGCTCACCGAAAAGCAGATAACCGACAAACTTGCCGACATCGCCGAAAGTGAGAGTATCCCCATAGAAGCCGCGGGACTTGGCATGATTGCAAGACGGGCCGAAGGCAGTATGCGCGACGCGCAATCGCTTCTTGACCAGGCGGCTGCGTACTCCGGCGAAAAACTGGATGAATCCGGTATCGGCACGGTTCTGGGCCTTGTTTCGCGTGAAAAGATATGGAGGCTTCTGACGGCCGTATCGATAAAGGAAACCGATTCAACTCTTGAACAACTGCACGATCTCTACTACGCCGGATACGACGTGAACGTGCTTATCAAAGAGCTGTTTGAGGCGGTAAGAACCACCGTTATCATCAGGGTTACGTCTTCGCCTGAAAAGATATTGTCGGAAAGCGCGGATACGATAGGCATGGTAAGTGAGATAGCAAAAAATGTTTCCGTCGGTAAGCTGCAGCAGTTTTTCGATATCATGCTCAAAGCCGAAGCGCAGTCCAGAACTGCCGGCAACCCCCTTTCGGTACTGGAGATGGCTTTGATAAAGATGATACGGCTTGATGACGTTGTGCCCGTTGATGAGATACTTAGGAGGTTGAAAAAAATGCCTTCATCGGCGGCAGCCGACGCGCCCCCCGCCCGATTCGCTTTGATGGAAAAAGCCGACGAACCTTCCAGCGGGCAGGTGGAAACGGGTTCTGATAAGCCGCCGCCGTATGCCGTGGACGGCTGGGAAAAAATTAAAAGTGAAATCGCCGATAAAAGTCCCAGAATGAACGGGGTTTTGGAGAACATAGCCCGTTTCGATGTGGAAGACGGCAAGGCGGTAATGTATTATCCTGCCGACCGCAGTTATATTAAGGATCAATGC
The DNA here is from genome assembly GCA_036244935.1 of bacterium. Lineage (GTDB taxonomy): Bacteria > Nitrospinota_A > UBA7883 > JACRGQ01 > JACRGQ01 > BTTC01. Next base: position 4,103 of record BTTC01000067.1, read on the forward strand.
GAAAAGAACAAGGAACTGATTGAACATATAATAGCGGCGGAAATAGGCGGCGAACTTAAACTGGAACTGAGGCCGGAAGTGAACAGGCAAAATACTGTTAACGGAAAAAAAAAATCGTTAAACGAAACCGGCCGTAAGGATATGCTCGAAAATCCGTTAATTCAAAAGGCGGTTGAGTTGTTCGGCGGCCACCCGGGTTTTGACGATGAAACCGGTTAGGCGGTAAGTTCCACGGAAGTTTTTTTATTATGTCGATAAGAATTTTAGGCCGCATGATGCGGAAGCTGCAGGATGCAAGATCGAAGGTGGATGAGTTGCGCGTCGAGCTGACCGCCAGGCGTGTGGAAGCGGAATGCGGTGCGGTTAAAGTAGTTGCCAGCTGCAATAAACAGCTCGTGTCTATGGAAGTAGATCGGGAATCTTTGTCCGATCCGCTTGATATGGTTGAACTGAAGAAATCGTTTTTGGCCGCATCTAACGAGGCTCTTGAAAAGGCGGAAAAAGAACTGAAGGAAGAAGGTAAAAAGGCGCTCGGCGAATTTGAGACGATTCTGCCCGGCCTTTTCTAATCATGGAACCGTCCGGGGCCGTAAAAAGGGTTAGCGCCGAGTTCCAGAAACTTCCCGGCATAGGCAGGAAGACGGCGGAAAGGCTTGTTTATTCCCTGCTGAAATCCAAAAACCAGCAGGCGCTGGCTCTCGCCAAGGCGCTGTCTGAAATGGTTGAAAAGGTGATATTATGCAAAATATGCGGGGGGATTACCGAAGTCGACCCCTGCTCAATATGCACCTCCGACGAAAGAGATCGTTTTACGATCGGCGTTGTCGAGCAGCCGCTTGATATATCCTTGCTGGAACGCACCGGAAGTTTTAAGGGAATTTATCACGTTCTTATGGGAACGCTTTCCCCGATGGACGGCGTGGGGCCGGAATCAATTAGAATCGAACAGCTGGTAAAACGGGTAAAAGAGAACAATGTAAAGGAAATTATAGTGGCCACAAACCCAACGATGGACGGAGAAGCCACCGCGCTTTATATATCAAAGCTGATCCGCCCGATGGGCGTAAAGGTCTCGCGTATCGCAACCGGGGTGCCGGTGGGGAGCGACTTGGAATACGTGGACGAGATAACGCTTTTAAAATCACTTGAAGGAAGAAGGGAAATATAAGTAAACTCTCAACCTTCAGTTGATTTATGTATAAGGAGTAAACGATGCAAAAACTACCGATAGTGAGTAAAAACGGATTCTATGAAATCCGCATGGCCAGCATAGGCGGTTTCGGAGCCAATCTGGCAGGCAAGATACTGGGGGAAGCCGGTATCCTGAAAATGGGATACAACGGTTCAAACTTCTCCAGTTACGGATCGGAAAAAAAAGGGTCGCCGATTTCGGCGTTCGTGCGTTTTTGCGATCCCTCCGTAACCGTGAGGGTAAACGCGCCGGTTACCGATCCCCACATGCTGGTGATCTTCCTTGAATCGATAGCCAAATCGCCCGGAATGCTGACGGGCGTAAGTGAAGAAACCACGGTAATAATCAATACCGCCATGGACGTTGATGAAGCGCGGGACTATATGGGTCTTGCCTGCGGTACGCTTGTGGTGGTGGACGCCATGAAAATAGCGGTGGAAGAAAAAACCCGCGTAAACACCGCGCTGTTGGGCACGATGGCGGCGGCGTCAGGCTTTCTATCATCCGATGCGGTTAAAGAGACGATATCGGACGCGCTCGGCAAAAAATACGCATCCATGATACCGGCTAACCTTAAAACATTCGACAGGGGAGCCGTGGAATTCAAGAAAAAGAAATTCTCTTTTGACAAAAAATATCCGAAGGTGGTTGTCAACCGGCATGGACAAAAGCTGGGGTACCTTAACCAGCCTATGGGAGGAGTAATCCCCGCTGCCGGAACGTCGATGTACAAGGATCTTACCGCCAGCAGGATGGGTTACATTCCGGTACTCAACACGTCGAAGTGCACAAGCTGCGGCGAGTGCGACATCACATGCCCCGATTACTGTTTCGAGTGGGGCGAAGAGGCAAACAAGAAAGGAAAGCTCCAGCAGGTGCTGAAAGGCATCGTTTATCAGTATTGCAAAGGCTGCCTTCGATGCGTCCGTATCTGCAAGTTCGAAGCGCTTACGGAACACGTTGAGTACGAGGTTAACAGCGATGTAATTAAAAAAGGCCATGTGGATGATTTAAAGGAGATTCAGCAATGAGCGAGGCGACCACGCAATCTGAAAAAAGCAACGGCAAAACCAAACCAGCCGAACAAACGGCAGGGTTCCTTAGCGGCAACGAGATGGCCGCCAAGGCGGTGGAGCAGATGAATGTTCACTTGATGGGGTATTACCCCATAACGCCTTCCACGGAGGTGGCGGAGTATCTGGATGAAGCCAAAGCCGCCGGCAGGCACGAGATGAAACTTGTCCCCGGCGACGGCGAGCACGGCGCGGCAGGAATATGTTTCGGCGCGGTAACGGCCGGTGGACGCGTATTTAACGCAACATCCGCCAACGGGCTTTTGTATTCCCTGGAGCAGATGCCGGTGCAGTCTGGAACAAGAATGCCGATGGTTTTAAACCTTGTCACCCGCTCCGTTTCCGGCCCGCTGGATATTCGCGGCGATCATAGCGATTTGTACTCGACGCTTAATCTGGGCTGGCTGATCTTCTGCGCGAAGGACCCGCAGTCGACATACGATCTTATAGCGGTAGCCACAAAAGCAGGCGAACACCCGGACGTGCGTCTGCCTTCCATCGTTGCCAACGACGGGTTTTTTACCAGTCACCAGAAAAGGAAGATTCTTTACTTCAAGGATAACAAGACGCTGCAAAATTTCGTTGGGCCGTTCAAGCCTACCGTATCGTCCGTTGATACCAAAAACCCGGTTACGATTGGACCGTACATGAATGACCCCGACCTTATCAACAACAAAAAACAGCTTTCACTTGCGATGCATGCGGCGGAAAACGTTATACGGCAGACGCTTGATGAGTACGCGAAACTTTCCGGCAGGCAATACCGAATGCTGGAAACCTACCGCATGGAGGACGCCGAGGCCGCCATCATGATACTTAACTCGGCGGCGGATACGGCTATGGAAATGGCGGATGAATTGCGGTCTCAGGGTAAAAAGGTGGGGGTAATATACCCTGTGGTGTTACGTCCCTTTCCTGCCGAAGAATTACGTAGAGTTTGTAAAAATTTAAAAAGCCTGCTGGTAGCGGACAGGGCGGATGTTTTCGGCGCAAACGGAGGCGCGATGGCGATCGACGCAAAGGCCGCGCTGAAAGACGATCCCGAAAACAAGACGCTGGTATTTTGCCGCATATACGGTCTTGGCGGCAAGGATTATTACGATCTTGACGCAAAGGATATGTTCGAGCTTGCGCTTGAAGCCGCCGGCAGCGGCAAGGTGGAGGTATCTTACGATTACATCGGCGCGGAACCGGGCGACGTGAGTTATTCCATCCCGGTAAAAAACGATCCCATACCGCAGGAGAAAAGCAGCCCCGGAACAATCAAGGTAGCAATGGATGAAAAAACCGGCAAGCTGGTCGTTAAAGGCGTAAAGCAAAGGGACCTCACAAAAATGCCGCAGCGCATAGCGCCGGGGCACGGCGCCTGTCCGGGGTGCGGAATTTTTCCAAACATAGGTACATTCCTCAAGGGAATAGAGGGGCATGTGGTTATGCTGTGGCACACCGGCTGCGGCATGGTCGTAACAACCGGATACCCGAACACGGCGTTCAACGTTACGTATATACATAACCTTTTCCAAAACGGCGCCGCCACGCTTTCCGGCGTAGTGGAAATGTTCCACGAGCGAAAAAAACGGGGCGAAATACCGAAAGACGAAGATATAACTTTTATAATGGTAACGGGCGACGGCGGACTGGACATCGGGCTTGGGCCGGCGCTTGGCACCGCATTCAGAAACCACAAAATGATAATCCTTGAATACGACAACCAGGGATACATGAACACCGGCCATCAGCTTTCGTTTACCACCCCCCTGGGTCATGCCACCTCCACGTCCAACATAGGTCCTTACGGGAAGGGGAAGGCGGGGCATCACAAGGACTCGGCGCAGCTGTTCGCCGCGTGCCATATCCCGTACGTTTTCACCGCGTGCGAATCCAACTACAAGGACCTTATTACAAAGGCGGCAAAGGCGCAGTGGTACGCAAGGAACGAAGGACTTGTGTTCGGCAAATTCTTTTCGGTTTGCCCGCTTAACTGGCGGCATCCCGACGACAACGGGGCGGAACTGTGCAACACGGCCATAGACTGCAACTTCTTTCCGCTGTACGAAGTGGAGCACGGCGTAACAACGTTGAATTACGATCCCGAAGCAAAGGGCAAAAAGGTGGACGTAATCGAATGGCTTAAGAAAATGGGTAAAACAAAACACCTGTTAAAACCGGAAAACGCTCAATTGGTCGAAGAGTTCCGCAAGGAAGTCGACCGCAGATTCCAGCGCATCAAGGCGATGTCTGAAAACCCGGTTTTGTGACGGGGGTGGCGTTGGGAGAGTCCGATTCTGAAGTGCGGTTGGAGGAGAGTACATTCTGGAGCGGTCTATACGGGAAACTGAACGCAGAGGTTGAGAAAACCCGCGTTGAA
>BTTC01000068.1:0-8701 GCA_036244935.1 bacterium
TGCGCCCCTGAAACGGTATCTGCCCGTGATTTTCTTTCTCAAATCCAACTGCATCTGCCTTATGATCCGATCGTACTTATCGGTGTCTACGTCTTTGAGGCTCTCATCCGATATACTCCCCCGTACAAGGGAAACGGTATGGTTATTCAGTCCGTTAAGCCCGTTAAGCCCCTTGACGAACTTGATCGTATCGTCCATGTAATCCTGGTTGGCGGCACAAAAGACGGTATTGATCCCAAGCTCGAAGTTGGTATGCTTTTTCAGCAATTCGGCCAGAGCCTCGTAGGTTTTGATCGTCTTTTTAAAAGCTCCTTTCACGCCCCTTAACGAATCGTGCAAATCTTCGGGGCCGTCTATGGAAAGCTTCACAACCACCGTGCTGTTTTTGCAGTATTCCAGTATTTTTTCCATATTGTTTTTTATCCTGTCCGTCAGCAAACCGTTTGTCGGCAGCAGGATTATGGCGGGTTTGTTGTTATCGTAAAAAGCTTTTACTATCTCGACCAGATCATCCCGTAAAAATATCTCGCCGCCCGAGAAGGCAAGCCACAACAGGTTTCCCATTGAACCAGACATCTTTTTGATCTGTTCGAGCGTAAGCTCGCGGCTGATTTCGTTCTCACGCTCCGTATCCGGCACGTAAAAACAGAAACTGCATTTGGCGTTGCACCTTTTCGTCACGAAAAACGTGAGCATTATGGGTTGATCTTTCCATACAACCGAGCTTAAATGGCGAAATGGTGAGTAACTCATATGATTCTATAATGCAATAGCGATATTATACCTCAATCCGTCTTTATCATACCGGCAAGCGATTCAGCGCCCATGGCGCCCGCTCGTATCATGCCGTCCAAAGCCCCGGTTCCGACCGCCAGCGGATAAACCAGCATGTAATACATCGCGGCCAGCGCCGAATAGACAAAACCCCCTGTTTCATAGTACGCCTTAAACAGGTTCCTGTTTACAATAATATTAGCGGCAAAAATAAACGGCAGCAGCGTTAGTATGAAAGTTTCCTGGAAAAACGCATACGCTAAAAGAGTATTGATACTGAAAAAACTTGACGCCGTATTCACCTTCAGCTCCAACGAGGCAGTGCCGGAATCGGCGAACAAATCCTTGTTTTTAAGAGAGTATATCGTCCAGTACTTCGATTTCTTGTATGCGTTACGTATGGAGCCGGCAAAGGAAAGATTAAAAACATGCTGTACAAGTATGTCGGGGTTCGTAACCAGCTTTAATCCTGCTCGGCGCAATCGGTGGCTGAACTCAACGTCTTCAATTATCGGCATGAAATCTTCTGGAAAACCGCCGCTTACCTTGAAAGCCTCCGCCTCGATCGCCATGGCGTGGGATGCTATGTAATCCGCATTGTCGATGTTTTTCGTTTCGGAGTAGTTGATAAAAACCGACTGGAAACGGCTGAAAAAACCTTTGTCATCAGGCTCTCTTGTATAGGTGCCGCCCACCACAAAACCGGTACCTTTTTCGGCCATTGCCTTACTGACTATGGAAAGAGCGTCTTTATTGGGGATGCAGTCCGAGTCTATAAAGAAAAGGATTTTCCCATCGGCATTGGCCGCGCCGGTATTTCTTGCCTTGGATGCGCCTCCGTGTTTTTCAAAGACGATCAGCTTGCAGGGAAACGATCTTATAATTTCGACGGAGTTGTCATCCGAACAGTCGTCGACCACTACTGCTTCGAAGTTGCCGTAATCGCTGGCAAATACCGCCTCAAGGCATTTTCTGATATCAGCCCCCCCGTTATGGTTCGGGATGATGAACGATATTCGATCAGACATGACTGGAGTATATAAAAGTGTTAGCCATTTTGGAAGTTTTTTGAAAATTTGGGTAGTGCCTCAGTTTGAATATACGCACGTGAAGAAAGCGGTTTTTGTAATAATCCTCCCCTTGCCGTAAGGCATGTAAGGGGAGGCGAGGGGTTTTACTGCTAATGCTTGTCATGGTGAGTCGTCGTGGTGAGCTGTTTGCCGTGAGCTTACCGAACGGTCGAAGGGCGAACCACGACAAGCACATGATGACAATAGGGGACACCACCCCATGGACGTGAGCCGTTGCAAACGGCCCCCTCCTTGTGAGAAGGAGGGGATTTAGAAATGCAATCTTCGCAAACAACGTCTTAAGCATGGTTTTTCAGAAGTCTAAAATTACTTTGAGCCGCGCGGTTTTGAAGCGCCGGCGCCTTCCGCCGCGATGCAGTCGGAACAAAGACCGTAAAGATCCAGCCTGTGGCTCTCCATTTTGAAGGTATGTTTTTTAGCTACCTCTATTTGTATATTCTCCAGCACCTTGTGGTGAAATTCCTCGATACGGCCGCATCGAGTGCATATGAGGTGGTCGTGGTGCATTTTGGCGGGACTCTCGAAATGGCTGTGCTCCTGACCGAATGAGTGGGGATCGACCACCTTTTTCGCCTTCATGAGTTTCAGCGTTCTGTAAACCGTGGCGATTCCTATGGAAGGGTCGATTCTTTTCGCCTTTATATACAACATGCTGGCATCCGGGTGGCTGTCCGACTCCGCTATCACGCGGCAGATAACTTTGCGCTTCGACGTAAGTAAAATACCGTTTGCCTCGCAAAGCTCTTCCAGCCTGTTTGCGTAACGGCGTTTTCTATTTCTTCCCATACGCTTTAGCTACCCTGCAAACCGGTCGAACAATCCGGGCGCATCCTTATAGAGGGTTCCCGCCGCTTTAATAGATTCATCGAAGGCATCCGCCGATGGATCGCCCTCAAAACCCGGCCACACGGCAAACGGTACGGGATCGGCAGAGTGCGTCATCGTAGCTATGGGCGTCGCATGATCAGACAAAACCATAGCGCGGCCCTTTATACGGGCAGTCTCGTCCAGAAGCGGCCCCACGATCTTCGCGTCGAAGTCTTCTATCGCCTTCAGCTTGTTTTCCAGCGATCCGGAATGCGCCGCCTCGTCCGGCGCTTCCACGTGGATGTATACGAGGTCTTTTTCCTTGAGCGCGTTTATGGCGGCCTGCGCCTTGCCCTCGTAATTGGTGTCTATGTAACCCGTTGCGCCTTCCACCTTTATGATTTCCATTCCCGCAAGCGCGCCGATTCCGTTCATGAGATCGACGGCGGAGATCATCGCGCCCGCAATGCCGCGCATTTCCTTCAGCTTCGGCATGGACGGAGCCTTGCCCTGACCCCAAAGCCAGATGGAATTGGCCTCACTTTTCCCATCGGATTTTCTTTTGACGTTTACCGGCTGCCTTTTCAAAACGATCTGAGCCTCGCCGGTTATGAACCGCAGCCTTTCGCCGCCGTCTCCCCCGGGGAGATAGTTCTTTACGTTCCGACCCGTTATATCGTGCGGCGGCGTGGTTTTCACCGAGTCCTTACCTTCTTTCCATATCATGAGATGCCGGTAACTTACGCCGGGATAAAAACGGAAGTCTCCGTTTTTGAAGTAGTCGTTGAGCGCGGATACAAGTTCGGCGGCCTCTTCGCTGCTGATATGGCCGGCGGAAAAATCCTCCATCATTACGCCGTTTGCGCCTGAGGCGAGAGTGACAAGGTTGCAGCGGTACGCAACGTCTTCGGAACCAAGAGGTATACCCATGCCGGCCGCCTCCAGCGGAGCGCGCCCCGTGTAGTACTTGTGCGGATCGTAACCGAGGATGCCCATGTTGGTTATGTCCGATCCCGGCGGGAAACCGTCCGGGACGGTTTTTACCATACCCGCACTGCCCTCCCTTGCCATGCGATCCATATTGGGCGTCTTTGCCGCCATCAGCGGAGTTTTACCCCCCAGTTCCTCGATCGGCTCGTCCGGCATACCGTCACCCAGAAGTATGACTCTTTTGATATCTCTCAACCTTCATTCCCCATCGGAACATGATAAAACAGGTGTCAATCCAATACACGCTATTATTATAAAAATTCCGGTTCGTAGAAAGCTTTGAAGGTTTAAGAAATTGGGAGAATGTTTTTTAACCGAGATTACGCCGATTTTTAATTTTTTTGAAGCACAACGATATATTCTTTATGCATGGTTGTATCCGTTACGCCTGTTTCATTAGTTGGGCTGTTTCTCAATGGCATTCGCTTGTTAGGAATGCTTCTTGTCACTGTTTTCAAATGTCTGAAACCTTCTCTCACGAAAAGAGTCTTCGTAACCTTGTCGCTTGGCAACTCTACTCCCTTTACTCTCCTATTTCCGATGACGTACGCCACGAACCCTTTTTTCTTAACAATTTTTGATATATTATTAATGGATTTTGAATAATCTAAATAAAATGATGTTACTTCCAAAGCTCTTTTTTCATCACGTTTTTTTATTTGGTTAATTGCGCTATCTAAAGGCCGGATTTCGAATTTATAAAATGTGTTTATTTTTTGACCTCCCATTAAATTCCTATCTACTTGATTGGCTTCTTTAAAATCAAACCATTGATTGGCCAGTCTTGAATATTGACCATAAGCAACAGTTGTTTTCGAATCGCCGTAAGGTGGCGACGTGACAATGATATTAACGCTTCTTTTCGATATGAAACCCTCTGGGATACTATTTACTGTATTAAAATCCAAGATTCTACATTCCGAACCGTTTTTCTTTTTTTCTAAATATTTTTTTAAGCCCTCTTTATTTCTCAAAAGTTTACATTCCATGATTTCAAATACATCAGGATTGTAATATTTGATTTTGTTTTTAGGTATTCGGTACAGTTTAAATTCTCTTTTTCTAGTTAGCGAGACTTCTCTTATGGTTTCACTGAACGCAACTTTAAAAAAATTTTTTATGTCCTCATTAGCAATTATTTCAATATGTTTCTTAACTATCGACAATTTTTCCTGAACATCTTTTTTAAACCAATAATTTATGTTTGAAAAACTCGGCGTATCTGTAGCTTCTTTATTTATTCCAAATTTATAGCCAAAGACATATTCATTAAAATCTTTCAGATAAAGATCAAGCGTTTGAGTTGTCATGATAGACGTTTTTACTTTAGCGATTAGCCTTGCCAATGGGTTGATATCGGTTCCTACTGCGTTGATACCTCTTATATTGGCTTCGACCAACGAGGTGCCCGTACCGCAATATGGGTCAAATAAATATTTTGCTTTTTTACCATACAGATCAAGCAATCTACCAGCCACTTGTGGAATCATCATGGCAGGGTAGGAATGATAGCAATGCGTGTATTGTTTTGTATCCGCTTTTATAAAATCCCATGAATGGTCAACGCATTTATTTCCCATATTTACTCACCCTTTTTGCATGGTAATATCATCACAACTATATTGTCAAGTCATTATTACAATAATTTTTTTATCTCTTCGTAAAACTCGTACATACTGCTTTCAGATATGCGAAAAGCAGTGCCGTGGTTTCTTGTAGTTCCATTTGATTTTAAATGCATTCTTATATCTATAAATGCTTTTCCATTTTTAAAAGCATCTAAAAAATTATCATCCGAAGGGTGGGAACATAACAGCGCTTTATTATAGTGAAATTCCTCAAGACCGGATTTTGTTTTACGTCTTTCCGCTAAAACGAAAAGCAATATCGGTAATTTAGATAATAATCTTGAAACAATATGGGATATTTTCCACGTTCCAATTTCATTGCCATCAGTATGCTTAATAATGAAATAATTACCTGAATGATCCAAAGTTAAAAATAATCCTATAGAGTTCGGGTTACCAAATTTAACGGATGAGTACAATGAAGGACGAGATTTAACTTTGTCGTAATAACCGTATTTTGAAACTAATTCCCGATAGTTTTTCCACACACGCCGATCAAAAGTAAATAATGTAATCGCCGAACTAGAATCTTTTCTTGAAGCTTTAAATTCTACTCTTCCTCCCGCATCAGGGATTGGAATGTTATTTTCCTTAAAACCAAGCTCGCACTCGAATGTATATCCAACACCTGTCGAGCCTTTTCTTTTTGATGGGATGAATCCTTTTCCTTCCAATTTTCTCAATTCACGCTTTAACTGTGAAAGGTTCACTCTATCTCCAATATGTACATAAATTCACTCCCCGTTTTCCAGCCGAATGATTTTCGTTTTATCGCGGTTCGTTTTCATCTTGTCAAGCTTCTCTACAGCGGCGCGGATGTCGCTTTCACGCGCCTCGTGCGTCAGTATCACCACCGGAACCGAGCCGTCGGAGCGCCCTTTCTGGATAACGGACTCGATGCTTATATTATTCCCGCCCAGAATACCGGCCATCTTCGCTAAAACGCCGGGGTTATCATCCACCAGAAAGCGGAGATAGTAGCCGCTTATTACCTCATCCAGGGGTTTCATGGGAAGCCTTTTTCTTTTTTCCGGCCTGAAACCAAAACTTCCCACCCTGCCCACGCAGCCGGCCGCCATGTTACGTCCGATCTCCACCATATCGGCTATCACGGCGGAGGCCGTCGCATCGCCGCCCGCGCCGGGCCCTATCAGCATCAACCTCCCCGTGTTGGATATTTCCAGCTCCACGGCGTTGGATACGCCGTCTATGCGGGCTATGGGACGCTTGCGGGGAACCATGGCCGGATGCACCCGCACGTCTATACGGCCCGAATCTATCCTTGCCGTGGCCATAAGTTTTATAACTCTGCCGAACTGCCTGGCGAAACCGATATCTTCCGGCGCGATGCCGGATATCCCCTCCGTGTAAACCGAATCGAAGTCCACGGGCGTTCCGAATGCCAGATTTGCGAGTATGGTAATCTTGTGCGCGGCGTCTATTCCTTCAATGTCATACGCGGGGTCGGCTTCCGCATATCCAAATCTTTGCGCCTCGTTTAACGCTTCGTCAAAAGAGACGCCCTTTTCCGTCATGCTTGTGAGTATGTAGTTGGCGGTTCCGTTAATTATTCCAAAAACGGATCGTATCTCCCCGCCGGCCGCCGCTTCTTTAAGAGTTCTTATTACCGGCACTGCTCCCGCTACGCTTGCCTCGAAGCCAAGTTCCACGCCCGCTTTGGCGGCGGCTTCAAGCAGCTCCTCCCCTTTTTTCGCGATAAGGAGTTTATTGGCCGTAACAATGTGCTTGCCGTTTTCAAACGCCTGTTTGATGGCCTCCAGCGCGATCCCTTCACCACCGATAAGCTCTACCACTATATCGACGTCCGCTGCAGAAGTTACATCCGAAATGTTTTTTGTAAAAACCTCTTTCGGCAGTTCAGGCACGCTGCGTTTTTTCGAGCTGTCCATTACGGCGATTTTTTTTATCTCGAACTTCACGTCGCAGCGCGCGGATATTCTCTCCACGTTTTCAACAAGATTTCGTACCACCGCCGACCCGACCACGCCGCAGCCGAGAAGACCAACCCCCACCTTGTTCATCCCAGTATGCTCTTTATACCTCGTATGGCCTGCCGTGTGCGGTGTTCGTTTTCCACCAACGCAAACCTCACGTATTCGTCCCCTTCCCGACCAAACCCGATGCCGGGCGATACCGCAACCTTCGCCTTTTCAAGTAGAAGTTTTGAGAACTCCATAGATCCCATCTTACGAAAACTTTCGGGTACCCTTGCCCACACGAACATCGTCGCCTTCGGTTTTTCAACCTCCCAGCCGATCCTTTTAAGACCGCTGCACAAAACGTTTCGGCGCGACCTGTAAGTACTCACCACGTCCTTCACCACCTTATCGGGACCGTTCAATGCGATTATGGCCGCGATCTGTATCGGCTGGAACATCCCGTAATCGAGATAGCCCTTGATATGCGTGAGCGCCTGCACCATCTGCCGGTTTCCACAGCAAAACCCTACGCGCCAACCCGGCATGTTGTAGCTTTTCGACAGGCTGAAGGTCTCCACCCCCACGTCCTTGGCGCCGGGAACGGACAGGAAGCTGGGAGCCTTGTATCCGTCGAAGACCATATCAGCGTATGCGAAGTCGTGGATGACCATTATTTCATGCTCCTTTGCGAACTCCACAACCTTGACGAAAAAATCGTAATCCACGCAGCAGGTGGTAGGGTTGTGCGGGAAGCTCAGCAAAAGAGCCTTCGGCCTGGGCCACGAGTTGTTGAAGGCTTCCAGCAGACTTTCAAAAAAGTCGTTATCGCCGCTTAAAGGCACGTTTATCACGTCGCCGTTTGCTATCACTACCGCATAGGAATGTATGGGATAGGTGGGAGTCGGCACCAGCACGCAGTCCCCCGGCCCTATGCATCCCAGCATCAGGTGCGAAATCCCCTCTTTGGAACCGATGGTTACCACCGCCTCGGTTTCGGGATCGATCACAACGTCGTGCTTCCTTTTGTACCAGTCGGAGATTGCGAGCCGCAGCTTTGTAATACCGCGCGACGCGGAGTAGCGGTGATTGGGCGGCTTTTGCGTAGCCTCCACCATCTTTTTGACTATGTGGTCCGGCGTAGGCATATCGGGATTGCCCATGCCGAAATCTATTATGTCTTCTCCCTGCCTGCGCGCTTCGTGCTTCAGGCGTGTTACTTCCGCCAGCACGTAGGGCGGCAACCTGTCGATGCGCGCAAATTTGAAGTTCATGATAAAGAAACCGCTTCGTTGGCCGCTTCCGCAATGCTGCAAAACGGCAGATGATTAAAACCGATGATGCCGAAACTCATAACTCGAAACCTCTGAAAAACTCTTGTTTTAAGCTTTTAAGTTATCCCCGCTACTTTCAAATCCATATTCACCCGAATCCGGGTTTATTATCGGACGGTTTTACCGCCTTTACCGGACTT
>BTTC01000069.1:0-8679 GCA_036244935.1 bacterium
AAAAGACCAGGAGCGGTTCCCCATCCCGCGAACGTTCGCATCAGCCCGCCGCTTTCGTCGAACATCAGTACCTGTCCCGTGCCGAACATCAGGACGTACAATCCGCCGTCCCCGCCGAATGTAACGGATATCGGTTTAAGGGTCGTGCCGGAAATAATCTCCCCGCCGTAAAGAGCCCTGCGTCTTTTCAAAACGGGCGTATCCATTTCGTTATTTCCGGCGGCGCAGTTTTGAGCAACCCCCATGAACGCGCCTAAAAGCTCCTTGTATTTTATGGACATATCAGCGATGCCGGTTTTTATCCTGAGCGGGTTTGTCTCTTTGTTGCCGTTTATTCGTGTAAGGCGTTTTTCCATTTCGGCAAGCTCGTGCTTTTCGTCGTAACGGCTTGCGTTCATTTCCTCGACGAGTTTATTCAACTCCGTTACCGTTTCCTCCCGCCGGGATTGCGGCAGCGGTGATTCCGCCAGATTGAAAAGAACGAACCGGATCAGGTATTCGGCCATCATATTGCCGATATACCGCTCCTGGTAGTAGTTATGAAAACGCAGCAAACCTATCTTCCTGTTGAGGAGTGCGGCCTGTTTCGGGTCTACCTTTTCCGCCATCGGCAGCATCTGGTGGGTTTGCAAAAGCTCCGTGCGAAGCGGCGAGTTTTCGTTCACGAACCGTTTGAACTCCGAATGGTAGAAATCCATGACGGTTTTCCACTCCCACGACTGCGTGTCTATCTTCCCATCGCACTCGATAGTTCCTCGGCTCCACAGCGCCGGCAATAGACGGTAGATGTCCCTGTTGGTTTCATACGGGATGTTGTCCTCGCGTCCCAGGATATCGAAAAAAGACTCCTTTTTGACTAGGCCGCTCATAAGGTTTTTTATATGGCTTTCGCCAGCCGCATTGACGAACTCTTCGAGCGATAAGAAATAATCGAACCGTGTTGAAAAATCATCAGGGCAGAACATGAAAAAATCCGCCGCCGAAAAAAGCAGCTCTTCGCAAAGCGGTGAAAACATTCCGCCCCTTCCGATAATCAGCGAAGCAAGCTCGCGGTTTTGGTCTGCGGCCATCTTCCACAAAACCCGGAACTCGTAGTCCAGCATGTCAAGCCGCGCGCTGTTTTGGGCGAACAAGGCCCTTTCGTCCGGTGCGCTGTTGAGCGTCAGCGCGGGCGCGTCCTTTTCCGCTTGCCTGTACCACTGCTCTCTTTTTTCCTTCCATTGCGTAAATCTTTTAACGTTAAGTTTCAACTGCTCAAGCCTTGCTTCGGTATGGATCCCTGAATATGAAATCTTCCGCCAAAACTCCTGCAATCTTTTAAAACCCGCCAGCTTTCTTTTTATCTCTGTTGATATACCGTAAACCTTCTTGATTGATCGAAACTTTTCCACTTGCGCCTGATCGAGCGTTTCGGGGGATGTCTGGAGGGTTTTTTCCAACTGCAGCATTGCCTTTGCGTGCCTGTCGATACCGTCCGATTTTTCTTTGAGTGTTTGAGAGATGTCGTCCCATAGCGAATCGGAAAAATCCTTGAGCAGTTTTATAAAGGGCTCTGCGCTGCCGGCGTCCATATCCCTGACGTTTTGGTGAAAGGCATAGTCGTTTTCCGGCAGCAGTGCGGCGAAATCCCGGGCGGAAGATTTTTTATGCACGTCTGCCGCGCGTGAAAGATGCTCCACGGCGCCGTCTCCATCGCCGTCGCGGAAAAGCGCCAGAGCCGTTTTGAAATGGCGCGCAAAAGAGCCTTCCTTCGCCAGGCTCTCTCCATGTTCAGGCAAAAGCGAGTGTACCGCTACCGACGCTTTCATACCGCTGGCTGTATAAACGTATCCACTTTCTATGGCGATGGAAACCGGCAGTTCGGTCTCTTCGGGCGCATAGGCGTATAAAAGCACCCCGTAAGGTGAAAAAACCGACACGGATTCGTTGTTGAAACAGGTTACGTGGAGGTTGTCCTCATCGTCGCAGGCTGCGCCGACGGGGTATCGAACGCCAAGCGGCGCGTAGCTTGAATCGGGGCTCCCTTCCGAGGTTATTTTCACTATGCGGTGGTTGTTCGTATCCGCCACGTAAAGGTTGCCGCGGCTGTCAGCCGACATCGCCGAAGGGAACTCAAAGACCGGCGCGCAAAAAAGCTCCGGCGGCGTGTTGTCCAGATAAAACTGCTCCTGCTCTACGATGGAGCCCCGCATACCGATGAACCCCAGCGGCGTACCGTTAATATCGAAAAACTGTATACGGTGGTTCGATTTTTCCAAAACCGCAAGCCGGCCAGCCGTAAGGACAACGGATACCGGCTCGTCAAGCTCGCCAACGCCGCTGCCCAGTTTGCCGATGGAGGTTTTATGATGTGACAAATCCGAATTTATTACAACGATACGATGGTTCCATGCGTCCGCGACGTAGATATTACCTTGATCGTCTACGGCAAGTCCGCGCGGGTAGTGGAACCGGCCATTTCCGTTTCCCTTGGCCCCGAAGGTTTTTTCCGGTTCAAACTGCCGGTTGTAAACGACTACGCGGTGGTTGAATTCGTCCGAGATGAATATTCGGCCCTGCCCATCGCGCGCGATCCCGGCGGCGGTAGAAACCGACTCGCTCAGATGGAACCGTTTTTCGTATGAAACAAGAGCGAGGTTGATATCGCCCAGGTTTTCTTTGCGCGCCTTTTGCAAAACCTCATCGCGCGCGCGCGCGTCGGCAGCGTTTTCAATATAACGCCGTCCGGCTGCGGTATCACCCAAAAACATTTGCGCCTGCATCATGGATAGAAAAAATCCTAAAGTATACCAACGATAAAATCAACTTAACCAACCCGGAGATAGTGTATCAGTTTGAATATATACGCACATGAAGAAAGCGGTTTTTGCAATAATCCTCCCCTTGCGCGAGCAGAAGGGGAGGTGGCTGCCGCAGGCAGTCAAAGGGGTTTTCCTATATTCCAAAAGGTTTATGGACACCCTGAGTTTACCGAAGGGCGCTTCTTTAGCTTGTCGTGGTTCGTCCTTCGACAAGCTCAGGATGACAACTCACCATGACAAGTGGGGGTCCGCCATCCTGAGCTATGAGCCTGTCCCGAGTCTGCCGAAGGATCGAAGGGCCGCCATGGCAAGCATTGAAAAACTCCGACCGCTGCTTTAAAAGTAAGCAGCATACACGCAAGCGGTAAAACATATTTTGTTATTAAAGCATATTGCTTTACCATGAATACGATACACATGCGTAATGTCTTGATATTAAGACCTGTTAGAGTATCTATCGTATCTGCTAAAACTTAAAACGCTATAGAACCGGCATTGTATCTGCGTCGGCAATTTTTTGGGCGCCTCCAATAAAGTGCCGCAGATGGTAATGATTGATTGGATCAGCCGCAACCGATATAATCCAGTACCCAGAGCGGGAGTAACTCAGTGGTAGAGTGCAACCTTGCCAAGGTTGAAGTCGCGAGTTCGAACCTCGTCTCCCGCTCCACTTACTTTCACAAGTAAGCAGCGGATCAGCAAAGTTCGGCGATTACTTTTTCCGCCCCTTCCGATATGAGCCTTTCCGCAAGCCGGATGCCCAGTTCTTTCGCCTGCGAAGCCGGGCCGTTTAGTAAGTGCCTGTAATACCTGTTTCCGTCCAGGTCCGCCACCAGACCGTCTATCGTGATCGTATCGCCCTCCAGTTTTGCGAACGCTCCTATCGGTACCTGGCATCCGCCTCCGAGTTTTTTGAGGAACGCCCGTTCCGCGTCCGTGCAAATACCGCTGGCCCTGTGGTGGAGCTTTTGGACAACCTCCTCCACGGCTGCGTCTCCTTTTCTGACCTCTATACCCAGCGCGCCCTGCCCTGCGGCGGGCAGCATGATGGAAAACGGAAGCTCCTGCGTTATTGCGCCGCCGTATCCCATGCGGATCAACCCTGCGGCAGCCAATATTACCCCGTCAAGTTTTTCGCTATCCAGCTTCCTTAACCGTGTTTCAATGTTGCCGCGTATTTCCACGATCTCGAAATCAGGCCCAATCCGCTTCAGCTGCGCCCTGCGCCTCAGGCTGCATGTGCCTATCCTTGCCGATCCGGGCAGTTTTTCCAGCGGTACGCCTCGGCTTACAAGCACGTCGCAGGGATTTTCCCTTTCGGTAATAACGCTTATTTTCAGACCTTCCGGCAATTTGGCGGCGACGTCCTTGAGACTGTGCACGGCAAGATCGACCTTTTTACTTAAAAGGGCCTCTTCGATCTCCTTGGTAAAAAGCGATTTGCCTCCTGCCTTTGACAACGGCACGTCCGTAATCCTGTCGCCGGAGGTCACGATCTTGACCAACTCCACGCGGTCGACGCCGCCCGTATCCAACAGCTTCGCGCTTACCCACTCCGCCTGCCAAAGCGCCAGCGGCGATTTTCTGGTACCTATCTTCAGCAAACGCACCCGGCTGTTATTCCAGGTTGAAAAGATCGCGAACCATATCGGTTATGCTGCGCTTTTCGGGTGGTTCTTCACGGTCGGGGCCCGCCTGCCGTTTGAGATGCAGCGTCGGATCGTGCAGCAGCCTGTTGATGATTGCAGCGGCCATGGAGCGTACGGCCTCTTCCGACCTTTTGTCCAGATTCAGCCTTGCAAGAGTTTTTTCCAGTTCGCGCTGCTTTATGTACTCGGCCTTTTGGCGGATGGCGGCTATTGTCGGTTCCACCTCCAGCCGCTCCAGCCACGCGACGAAGCTGCTCACTTCCGACTTGATGATCTCCCTTGCTTTGCGGGCTTCTTTTTCGCGTTCCATGCGGTTTTCCTGCACCACGTTTTCAAGATCGTCCACGTCGTACAAAAACACGTTGTTAAGATCGTTTACCAATGGTTCAATATCGCGCGGCACGGCGATGTCTATGAAGAAGATCGGTTTCCCGGCTCTTTGCCTGACCGCCTTTTCAACCGTCTCTTTTTTGATTACGTAATGCGGCGCGGCGGTGGAGCTTATGACGATGTCCGCGCCGGACAGCTCATCCGTAAATTTCTCGTAATGTACCGCCGAACCGCCCAGTTCGGTTGCGAGCTTTGCCGCACGGTCGTAATTGTGGTTTGAAACCAGGATGGTTTTGACCCCATGGCTCACCAGATGCCTGCCGGCAAGTTCTATCGTATCGCCCGCGCCGATCAGCAGCACTACGCGCCCGTCAAGATGCCCGAATATCTTCCGGGCCAGATCGACCGCCGCGTAAGCGATGGATACGGCGTTTTCGGATATGGCCGTTTCCGACCGTATGCGTTTTGCAACGCTGAAGGCCTTTTCAAAAAGCTGGTTTAAAATTCTGCCCGTAGCCTTTACTCTCCTTGCGGATTGATAGGCTTCCTTCACCTGACCCAGTATCTGCGGTTCGCCCACCACCATTGAGTCCAGCGAACCGGCAACGGTGAAAAGGTGCTCCACCGCCCGCTCTGATCTGTAAGTATAAAAAAATTGTTCCAGCGAACCTTCCGGTATCTCGTGATACCCGTAAAGGAATCTCTTTATGGCGGCGATGCCGTCTTCCTCGTTTTCCACTTGCGCGTATATTTCAACGCGGTTGCAGGTGGAAAGTATGACTTTTTCGCCTATCTCCGGCACCCTGGCAAAAACATCCTCCGCCGCCTCGCGCAGCTGTTTTTGATCGAACGCCAGTTTTTCGCGCACCTCCACGGGAGCGGAGCGGTGGTTTAGTCCTATTACGACAAGCGACATTTGACCATAGACTATCATACGCCCCCCACCAGTATAAAGATTTTGTCCGGCGCCAGTTTTGAGTTTCCCCCAAAACTCCAGCAACCCTTTCGCGGAAAGGGTTAGAATGGTACCCAATAACTTTTGTACCAGGTTGGAGGTTACGAAACCAGAATAAGGTTGTAGAGGAGTGCGGCATAAAATTACTTTAAATTCTGCTGAGCATAACAGGCATAATATTGACTATGGGTATTAACTTAACTCAACAGTTCAAATCTCTTGGTCCTTTTGAGTGGAAAAATATTCCAGAATTTTCAGTTATTACTGGGCCAAACGGATCTGGGAAGACACACCTCTTGCAACTTATTAAAGAGTGTATTTCAAAAAACTATAATTTATTATCGGTATCTAATTTAAAAGTAAACGATAGCGAAATTGTTTTTATTCAGGATAGCTGGAATATTCTAACTAGAGAATCAAAAATAAATTGCCCCGAGTTGGACCTAGATAATCTTTTTACTCTTTTTAATTCATTTCTAGAAAAAGGCGAAAAAGTAATTGACCCCGATAGATATCGTGTTGATAGATTCACCGATTTATTTAACGATTTGAAAAAAGCAAAAGAAACTAATCCTGAATTTGGAAAAACTGAGTTCAGGGATCAATTGTTGCGCTTTTTTACTACTACTTCTGACTTCCTTGGTGAGCACTTAGCCCATGTTTTTGCTCAGTACCATTTTAATTATATGCATTTCGTTAGCATTCGTAGTATGGAGAAAGAAGAATTTAAGAAAATGTTTGGGATTGCACCATGGAAAGTGCTTAATGAAATTTTTAAAGAATCTGGTATGCCTTTCAGGGTTAATGATCCTGAGGGACTTGGGATTGGTGAGGATTTTCAAATCATAACAATTAATTCAAACACTAATCGTGAAGTGAAACTTCGCGATTTATCATCTGGCGAAAAAGTATTGATATCAATAACGTTTTGGCTGTTTCACTCACAGCAAAAAACACAACTACCTAAGTTAATATTATTGGATGAGCCTGATGCCCATTTAGAACCTTCATGGGTTAAAAAGTTTATAGATGTCGTAAACAATATACTTGTGAAGAAATATAAAATACGCGTAATTATGACAACTCATTCTCCAACAACAATTGCATTTGCGCCCGATGATTCATTATTTGAAAGGTCTATCACAGAACCAGGTGTTAATAAGATCACGTCAAGAAATAATACTATTAAAAAATTAACCGGTGGTTTTAACGTCATAACTGATAATGCAAAATATGTGCTTGTTGAGGATGAAGATGACCAGATATTTTACACTTCATCATTTAACATTGCGACTGATTCAAAAGAAATTGATTTTGAGCCACAACTTATTTTTATATCGGCTGGAAATAAAAATAAAAAGGAGGGAAATAGAAATAAGGAGAGTGGTGGCCGCACTGTGGTTGAGAAGTGGGTTCCAAAACTAGTGGAAAACACCAACTTTGCAGGGATATTTTATGGCTTGGTAGACAAGGATAATCAAGATAAAAATATCGAAAATGTATACTTGCTAGATAGGCATTGTCTTGAGAACTACTTATGTGATCCATTAGTAGTGTATGGCTGTCTGCTTAATCAAAATGAAGCTCCACCTGTAGACGGCATTGCCTATGGAGATGAGGGTCGTTTTGAAAGAAAAGATGAAAAAAAGCTCCAGGAAATAGCCGATTCAATCCTAAATAAATTGTCTGAGAAAATAAAACCCGAAGATGATGAGAAAGCAACAAAAGAGATTATTTACCATACAGGTCAAAAAATTAAATTACAAAAATGGTTATTTTCAAAACATGGGAAAAAGGATATTTTAGAAGCTTGTTATGATGTTTTTGGTGCCAGTTTAGTAAATATCTCCAAATTGACCGATACCTTCAAAAGAATTCGGCTAATTCCAGACGATTTAATTTCTGTTTTTAAAAAAATCCAGAAAGCCTAACCTGTTAGGCTTAAGTTGTTTGCCGTGAGTTTGCCAAAGTGAAATAAAACAAATTTTCATTGTACCCGCCGCCGCAAGTATTGGTAGAATCCAGATTACGATCATGGAAAAAATGACGGAAGAAAAACAGGAAAGCCGGAAAATCCCGCTTCCGGAGGTGGAACTGCTTTCCATAACGCCCGACGCCGAACGGCTGATAGAAGAAGCGGGGCGCACCTGCTACCTTTCATTCGACAAAATGAGCACGGATTCCACCAAAAAGTTCATCCGCATGATCTTGAAAAACGGTCACCACTCGGTACTTGAGCATGCATCCGCAACGTTCAGGATAAGGGGCGGATCGCGCAGCTTTACGCATCAGGTTGTGCGGCACAGGCTGGCCTCGTTTTCCCAGCAGTCGCAAAGGTACGTTAACGAAAAAGAATTTCAAGTGGTCACGCCGCCATCCATAGGCGAAAACGAAGAGGCGCTTAAAATTTTCAATGATCTTGTCGAACATGCCCGCAACGCATACGGCGAACTTAAAAAAATGAAAATCCGTAAAGAGGACGCCCGGTTCGTCCTGCCCAACGCGGTAACCAGCGAGATCGTGATAACGGCCAACCTCAGGCAGTGGCGGCATATCATCTCGTTGCGGAAAGAAGAGCACGCCCAGTGGGAAATCCGCCGTATATGCGATGACATCCTGAAAGTTCTCGCCCGGAAAGCTCCCGCCGTATTCGAAGATTTATTGCAGTAACCAGCAAAGCCGCCAACCGCGAAATCTTGCGCATCGTCTTGTATTTCCAAAACAGGAAAAGCTAGGTAACAAGGCGATGGTAATGGTAGAATAGTAATAAATTGTAAAAAGTGGGACGTGTATCATGGGTTGGCGCTTATCGTTAAAATTTCTCGAGTGCGTGGGTGCGCGCGTCCGCTATTCATTTGTTCTATTTCCAATGAATATCCATTCTTACTAAGGGGAAGGGTTTTATTATGAAAAGACAAGAGTCTGAGTTTACCGTAATCAGTCA
>BTTC01000070.1:0-8539 GCA_036244935.1 bacterium
ATGGAAACGGCCTTCTGGGGTGAAATAAATGAAGGCATTGTAAATATCAAACATTCGATAAATTGCCAGAGCTGTTTTGCAGCGGGGAACGCCATTCCCCTGAAAGATATTTTTTATTCGGAAGTGAGACTGCCCGCCGTCCCTTTGTTTATCGAAGATGCCGCCCAAAGCGATGAATGGAAGAATCACCCCATATACAATCGCGCGGAGTTTGCTTCGTACATCGGTATTCCAATTCTGGTAAAGGAGCAGCTATACGGAATCATCAGCGTCTGTTCCAGAACCGCCCGGCAATACGACGAATTCTCACTGGAAATCACGCGTCTTTTTGCGCAGAAGATCGAGCGGGAGATAGAAAAGGAAATCATGCAGCGGGAATTGCTTGAGGCGCAAACGCTCTCCTCGATAAGCCGCATGACGGCGGCCATCGCCCATGAAATGCGGCAGCCGCTTACCTCAGCCGATATGGATCTGGCCGAATCGCTTGAGCTGCAGCCGGGAGATGTTCAATGCCGCAAACTGGTTTCGTCCGCCAGATCCGGCCTGAAAGATGCCCTGTTAATTATCCGATCGATGATGAAAGTTTACCGGGGTAAAGGAAAGAAATCGTCCGTTCAGATAGACGTTAACCGGGAGCTGGACGACTCCATCGCCCTTTTTGGATATAAAAGCAAAGGGGTTGAGATATCACGCGAATTCGCGCTCGAAACAAGTGTTGATACATTCGGGAATTTAAGCAGCATTTTTGTAAACCTGATCGGCAACGCACTTGACGCCCTTGAACACAGCGGAAAACTTAAACTAGGCACCAGGCTTGAAAATGGAAACGTCGTCGTTACGGTCGAAGACACCGGTTCGGGAATACAACCAGGTGTTTTGAACAAAATCTTTGAACCCGAATTCACAACAAAGAAAACGGGGGAAGGTACCGGTCTGGGATTATGGATTGCCAGGCAAGAGGTCGAAAGAATTGGAGGTGAAATCAATGTTGAAAGCGAGGTTGATAAATACACGCTTTTTTCCGTAACCATTCCAATCAGTAATAATCGATAACCTGCAGCCGTACGGTCTGCCGAAGGGCCGCCTTCCCGACGCCTGACGAAAACCACTTCCATAATCCACGCCTTTTCTCTCTTCATTGTCAGGCCTGTTTTTTTCATAGCCCGGCGTTCCCGTCCCGTTTGAGGGCGAAATTCTAACACCGCCGCCGCCGGAACCGCTAATGAAAAAGTTGCCAAAACCGATAAGGAATTAGAAAATCTTATATGGAGGATATGGAAAAATCGCTGATGAATAAACTGGAAAAAGGCAGTAACTCAACGAAGGATATTGCCGGTATTCGGATGGAGCTTGTAAAAAAATACCGCAAGGAAATAATCGACAAGACGTACAAGATAAAGTCGGTGGAAATCGCCTCCAAAATGGCCAAGGAGCTTTTTAACGGAAAGTCCCCCGCTTCGCGTATAAACTTCAAGGCATAAAACAAGGGTGGTTATAACAGGAAATGACTACGAGTTTGCTTTCGGAAATTGCCGCCGCTTCGGTTGCGCCGGTCGGTAAACGCAGGGAACCCGCACTGGGAGTTATAGAAAAACAGTTTGCCGTTTTGACGGCGTCCCTGTGCGTGCTTATATCAATCAACACCATCGCGCTTATTCTGCTGCTTTTATGAGATAGCGAGCCGCGCCAACGGCGTTTAATGGCCGTCTTTTACGGCATCTTTGTCGCGCAGTTCCGCTACCGCGTCAGGAGGTATAAAAAGCCCGCCGGAGATTATCATCTTTATGCCGTCCTCGATGGACATATTCAGCTCGATGATTTCGTTTCTCGGAACAAGCAGGTAGTAGCCGGAAGTAGGGTTCGGGGTAGTAGGCAGGAAGATGTTTACCGTATCGCGCGCCAGCCGCCTGCTCACCTCCCCTTCGCTGCTGATGTTTGTAACGAAGGCGAGGGCGTGAATACCTTTCCGTGGGTATTCGATCACCACAACCTTGCTGAAAGCCTTGCTGTTGGACTGGCCGAAGGTTTGTATTACCTGTTTGGCGCCAACATATACGTTTTTAAAAATCGGGATTTTGGTTAAAACCGATTCGCCGTAATTTACCATCTTGCGGCCCACAACGTTTCGCGTAAAAACGCCGGTCAAAAAAACAATCATGATGGATGCAACCAATCCCAGTCCGGGCAGGCGGAAATCCGGATCTATCGGCCAGCCGGTAAGGATCAGCAGTCTGTTGACCGCCGGGTTGACCATCTGGTCGATCTTTACGAAAAAGAAGTGCAGCAGAAAAACGGTTACAACAAGCGGAAGAATAACAAGCACTCCCGCGAGAAATATTCTTTTAAAATCCTTTTTGAAATTTTCAATCATCTCTGACCCCACCCTGTGCCGTTACTGCATGGGCGACGCTCCGGTGGCGGCTGAAAGCGGAGTTTTTGCCTGCATGAATGGATCAAATATCTATCGTCAATCCTTCCCTGGCGCCGAATATCTCGCGCGGCTGTTTTGAGTCTTCTTTTTTCTCCAGCAGATCGGCTATTATTTGTTTCTCCTGTTCGTCGGTTCTGTCCGGGTCGTGATGGAAAAGCGCATACCGGCTCACCCCGGCCTTTATTGCAAGGTCGAGCGTATAATCCGTAGAGCAGTGTCCCCACCCAACGTGCGCGGAATACTCTTTGGCCGTATATTGAGAATCCATAACAAGAAGATCTGCGCGATTGATAAAATCGAGCAGCCTGCCGTTTTGCTCATCGACTATCTGGTTCATCTCCTCCGCTGTTTCCTCATCGTCCAGAAAATTATAGTACGGCTCGTGGTCGGTGCAGTAGACAAAGGATTTGCCGTTCTTTGTAAACTTGTATCCCAGGCATAGCACCGGATGGTTGAGGTACTTGGACTGAACGCTGTAACCGTTAAGTTTTATGACCCCTTCTTTCAACTCGTGGTATTTTATTTTTGCCTGCAGCTCTGCCACGCGTACGGGAAAATAGGTATACTCCATCTGCCTGTCAAGTATTTCTTCCAGCGTTTTTTCGTAATGCACCGGGCCGTAAATATTTATCGTGTAATCGGGTATGTAAAGCGGGGCGAAGAACGGCAGCCCCTGTATATGATCCCAGTGCGTGTGGGAAAAAAACAGGTGTATGTCCTTATTGTTGGGATAGTTCCTTAACAACTCCATGCCCAGCCCTCTAATCCCCGTCCCGGCGTCGAGAATTACCAGCGGCTCATCGTCGTCATGAAGAAAAAGGCACGACGTATTGCCACCGAAGAACGAGGTTGCGGGCCCGGGCGCAGGTATGGAACCTCTAACGCCCCAGAATTGTATCTTCATCCAATCCGCATTTTATTAAACCCAGGGTTATTGAATTAAGAATACCTTTGCCTCGGCAACCTTTTCGTTCAGGCTGTCGAATATATTTTCCAGTTTATCGGGATCAACCGAAAGTTTTTTCCATATCTCTTCTTTTATTATATCCATATCCACATATTTTTTGATTCCTACCCCCATATTATTGCAGGCAATATCCGACAGGTGAACCGCCGCCTTTATCATATCAAGTTCATTGTCTTCAAAAACGGGCGCGTGGTGCTGGACAATGGCCTCCGCAAGCAGGCCCGGAAGTTTCCATTTCTGCGCCATGAGGCTTCCAAGTTCCGCGTGGTTTATTCCGAATTCTTTTGTTTCAAGCGATGTTCTTGCGTCTTCGGGCGAATAACCCGGATCCGCCAGACGGGAAAATTCTTCCGGAAGGTTCTGGATAAGAACTACCTTGCCTATATCGTGTAAAAGTCCGGCTATGAAATATTCCTCGCGGTTTTGGGCGGGAACTCCTATGTGCGCTGCAAGAATTCTGGCCCCAACGCCGCAGCCCAGACTGTGTTCCCAGAACTCGTCGTTTGTAAACCACTTGAAATTACGGCTCATTTTAACCTTCGTCAATACAGACGAACCTATCGCGACGTTCTTGATCGTGTTAAGTCCCAGCATGACCACCGCGCGGTTTAAAGAAACCACCTTGAACGGTACGCCGAAGTAGGCCGAGTTTATCAGCCTAAGCACCTTCGCGGTAAGTACGGGGTCGATGCTTATTGCGTGTATTATATCTTTCGGCGCGGCTTTGGGATCGCTGGAAAGTTTTATGACTTTAGCCACCGTAGCGGAAAACGCCGGCAGCCCGTCGATCATTTTTACAATATTTTCTTTGGAAATATTCTCCATAGACCCCGCCGATGTCACAAAACCACCATACTGAAATAATATATTATCGTTTTATGTATAACAAATACCCCATAGCCGTTAAAAATAGTACGAACCGTCGCCCGGTACCCCACGCAATCGCAGACGACGGTGAAACTTTTCAGGACTCAGGGCGTTATACGTACGGAGTACGGAAACCAACGTCCGCCGTCCAGAACCGGGCATGGACGGTTCATAATCACTCGCAATGTAATTATACATCACCCGAAGATTTACCAATATCTATCCCCAATTTTTTTATCTTGTACCAGATGCTGCGTTCCGATATCCCCAGTTCCTTTGCGGTATGGTTTTGTTTCCATCGGTTTCTTTCCAGGGCTTCCGACAGCAGGCGCCTTTCGTAATCCTCTACCATACCGTCAAGGTTTCTTGAGTTCGTCGGTTCGGAAACCATCCCGGTTTCCGCGGCGGGCTGAATGCTGAATGGATTTTCAAAATCCCTTACGGTTATAGCGCCGGAATCGCATATCCCCACCGCCCGCTCCATGGCGTTTTCGAGTTCGCGGATGTTGCCCGGCCAGACACGCGCGCAAAGGTAATCCATTGCTTCGGGATTTATTGTTTTTAACGGCATTCCGTTTTTCTCGCAGTATTTTTCTAAAAAATGCTCCGCAAGCAAAGGGATATCCTCCGTCCGTTCTGAAAGCGTCGGCAAATTAATATGGAATACGTTTAGCCGATAATAAAGGTCTTCCCTGAACTTTTTTTCTTTTATGGCTTCCGGCAGGTTCTGGTTCGTAGCGGCTATGACGCGAATATCCACTTTCAGGGAGCGGCTCGAGCCTATCCGTTCCAGCTCCCGTTCCTGAAGTACCCGCAGCACTTTCGATTGCGTGGTGGGCGACATTTCGCCGATCCCGTCGAGGAAAATCGAGCCGGTGTGGGCCAGCTCGAATTTCCCGGGCCGTTCCGCCACGCCGGTGGCCACGTTTTTTTCTATTCCAAAGAGTTCCGCTTCCAGCATGGATTCCGGTATGGCGGCGCAGTTTACCCTGATGAAAGGTTTTTCCCTGCGGTCGGAGTTAAAATGGACGGCGCGCGCTATCAGCTCCTTGCCGGTGCCAGACCGGCCCGTTATGAGTATCGTTGACTTTGTCTTGATGGCGTAGCCCAGTATCGCAAAAACTTCCCGCAGCGCGCCAGAACATCCGATGATGTTTTCAAACCTGTATTTTCCGCTTAGCTCATTCCTCAACCGGCGGTTTTCCTCTTTAAGGCGAAGCTGGCTCAGTATCTTGTCTATGGTGCTGAAGAGTTCGTCCGGCTGCAGCGGCTTGATGAGGTAATGGAAGGCGCCCGCCCTTATGGCCTCTACGGCGGTTTTAACCTCGCGCGAGGCGGTGAGTATTATCACGGGCAGCTCCGGCTCCGTCGCGTGGAATTTTTCCATGAGTTCCACGCCCGTCATATCCGGCATGAAAAAATCTATAATGGCCAGATCCGGCCCGATACCCTTTAAATTCCTGATGGCGTCTCCGGTGGTAAGGTGCGGAAAAACTTTACATTTTTTGAGCCCCAAAAGCTCTTCGATGGATTTAAGCGTATTGATGTCATCGTCAACCGTGATTATTTTTGGAGTCATGCTCTTTTTTGTACGCCATGGGTAACCGGCAGCGAGAAGGTAAACGAAAAACCGAGTCCCATGTCCGTTTCCACGTTGACGCTGCCGCCGTGTTTTTCTACTATCCTTTTCACCGAAGGCAGTCCCAGCCCCACGCCCTTTTTGCCGTGTTCCATCTGGTAGTATTCGTCAAAGACGTTTTGGACAAACTCCCTGGGCATCCCCTCGCCGTCGTCCGATACCGTGCAAAACAGCTCGTCCGGCCCGGTTTGCGTGGTCACCTCCACTTTTGAAGAGGCGTGTTTAACGGCGTTTTGCAGGCAGTTGTTAAGCACCCGTTCAATCTGAAGCATATCGCACGTTACGATCTTCTGGGGGAAGTGCGCGGCGGCCTCCTTGACCTTTTCCCCTTCAATGTATATGTCCAGCTTTCGCATATTAAGCTCGGAAAAGAAATTGGATACCGATTGGTCGATGATCCGGTAGATGTTCACCGCGCCGGTGTTCAGCTCCAGCTTGCCGGACTGCACCTTCGCAAACAAAAGGATGTCCTCCACGAACCGCGTTATCCTGTTGGCGCTGTTCAACACCGCTTCGCCTATTTCATCTTTCCTTGCCGCAAGCTCTTCCGGCGCCATTCTTTTTATGACTTCGCCGAAGCCGGCAACGGGCGTGACGAATGAAAGTATGTCGTGCGTTAAAGAGTAGTAGAGCTGTTGTTTTTCTTTTTCCCTTTTTGCCATGCTTTCGTAAAGCTGCGCGTTTTCAACGGCCACGGCAATCTGCCCGGCCACCAGATTGAGCATCTCCACGGAGCTTTTATCGTAAAGGTTCGGCTCGTTGTAACTTTGCACGGAAAGCACTCCGGCGATCTTGCCGTTATGTACCACGGGAACGCCGAGCCACGACTTCGCCGGCCTGCCGCCGTGCCTTATGCCCCGCTTCGAGCATTCTTTTACCGTGTCTTCCCTGATTAAAAGCGGGCGGCGATTTTTTACTATCCACGAATTCATTCCGTCGCTTAACGGATATTTTTCGGGTTTGTCCGTCTTTTCCTCGCCGGATATGAACGTGGCTATGAATTCCAGCTCCTGCTTTCCGGCATGATACAGCACGAGGTTGACCCTGTCGGTACGAAGTACCTCGCCCAGATGTTCCACCACGGACTGTGTAAGCTCCCTGAGCGTAAGCTGGGATGATACGATGGCGCCCACCCGCGTGACCGTCCGAAGCGTTTTAAGACGTTTTTCCATCTCGGCGTTACGGATCAGCCTGCGGGCCGTAATCGCCAACTGTCCGGCTACCGCCCGCAGTCCCGCAAGATTTACAGGTTTTTGTTCGCTGCTTGCCATGAACAGGAAACCAACCGGGATGCCGTTTTGCAGCGCGGGAATGCACGCCGCCGTTTTAAACCCATTTTTACTGCAAAACGCGTGTTTGGAATCGTAGCCGCACACGCCATCAGCTTCCAAAAATGCGCGCTTGCAAAGACAATCAGGCGGCGACATCCCATCAAAACAAAAAGATGGAAGCGATCTGCCAGCCTCGGCGAAAATCTTTATATCGCCTTTTTCGTCGAGGATACGAAGCCACCCCGCGTCCATGCCTTCCACTTCCACTATGGATGCCAGCGCAGTCTGAAGCGCCCCGTGCGCTTTGGCGGTATCTTCCACTCCGCACAGATTCCCGGCTATCTCCCCAAAGATTTTTTCTATATTCATGAGTCGCTCTTCAGTTTCATCGTGTTCATAATACGGCAAGCCCTGTATCGTTTATCCCGCTTTCCCGGCAGATGCCATGACTTCTACCGCAAGGCCATATCGTGTTCATAATACGGCAAGCCCTATATCGTTTATCCCGCTTTCCCGGCAGATGCCCATGACTTCTACCGCAAGGCCATAGAAAAGTCTTTTGTCGGCTCTTATGATAACTGAACGTTTTGTGCTGTTTTCGTGCGTCTTGATTTTCGATGCCAAATCCAGAAGGTCGGTACGCTGGCCGTCCACGAATATTTTTCCCTGGCGGTTAATTTCTACGGTGTAGACCTTTGTTTTTTGGGTCGGCGCTCCCGATTTTGCGTCGGGAAGCTCTATGTCAAGCCTGCGCGTGAAATCGACGAAGGCCGTGGAGACCATGAAAAAGATCAGCAGTAAAAATACCACGTCTATAAGCGCGGTAAGTTTTAGTGAATAGTCTTCTTCTTGTTTTATTGCAAAGCGCATATCAGTTTTTTTTGCCGGGGTTTGAGATTGCGTGGTTCATCTCTTCCATGAACTTTATGGATATCTCTTCCATTTCAAAGATCAGCCCGTCCGCCCTGCCGCGAAAGAAATGGTACGCCGCCAGCGTTGGTATGCCCACGATCAGTCCCGCGGCGGTCGTGATAAGAGCCTCCGAGATACCACCGGCTACCAGCGACGGGTTGCCGCTGCCCGACGTGGAGATCACGTTGAACGCTTTTATCATTCCCGCAACGGTGCCGAGGAGTCCCAGCATGGGAGCAAGGTTGGCTACCACGCCCAACCCCCTGAGGTTGGAAGCCAAAAGCGTGGATTGATGATTCCCGGCGCTTTCAACCGCCCTTTCGATCTCAAGTATCCCCTTGTCCGAGCGCAAAAGCCCGGACCTGACTATCATCGCCATCGCATTGCGGTATCCCCTGCAGGCGCCCAGCGCCCTTTCGAAGTCGCGGTTCAGCCAGTGCGCCCTTACCGAT
>BTTC01000071.1:0-8413 GCA_036244935.1 bacterium
AAAAGAAATTTGACTCAAACCGGCCACTAAGGGAAAATCAAAACTCCGGCGTCGCTACGCTCCGATGGGTGGCCGAATTGAAACGGAATGGGTGGCCGATTTCACCGGAATACGCACCTTCCGAGGAAATTATCCCTCATTTGTCGGCACAGACACCCTAATTTATTGGAAAAACGCTCCAGTTACAGGGGTGCACTCCACAAGGGACTTCAATTCGTTTAGAAGATGTTCGGGCAGCCTGATCGAAATGGTTTTTGTAGAAGGTTTGAGTTTCGGGAAAACCGCCTTTTCAGCCTTCGACCAATCAATGTATTCGGTAGAGTCACGCCCCGCCCAGAATTTACGTTCCGTAATTTCGTTTTTAAATTGCGGTGTCTTTTTCTTCTTTTTTGCGGTCATTGTAAATTTTTCTTATCACAATATACATCAAGCGGGCGGCGTCAAGTCAATAAACACTGCGTGTACCCACCCCCTATCCGGCATAGCTGGCGGACGAACTATCCGTTTCAAAAACGGTAACGCGCGACGGGGTAACCGGCAGGTTTTTTTCAAGCTGTACAAAAATCCATTCGGCGATTTTTTCGGCGGTTGGATTTTCAACATCGAACGGCGGCACTTCGTTAATAAGTTTATGATCCAGCATGCAGGTGACGCGGCTCAACTCTTTTGATGCGTCCTCGAAATCCACGACCATCCCCAGATCGTCCAGTTTTACCGAAGCAAAGGAGGCTTCGACCATCCAGTTGTGGCCGTGGACGTTTTTGCACGGCCCCTTATGATCCCTCAAAAAGTGGGCGGAGCTGAACGATTTTTTTACCGTTATCTCGTACATCATCGGAAAGCGTTTAAGGTTTCATTTAAATTACATGCGTTGCGCATGTTTGTCCTTGCGGTCTATCCGTATGGAACAGCGGCTGCCGGTGTTTTTATCCCGTGCCGCAACGTTCATGATACCGTCCACGTTAATATCGAACTCCACTTCAACTTGCGGCACTCCCTTTTTCGCCTTTTGGAGATTGTCCAATATAAAGCTTCCCAAAGAGACGTTTTCCAACGCGCGGTTGGAGTTGCCCTGCAGGATTTTTATTTCAACCTCTTTCTGGAAATCCGCAAGCGTAGTAAAAACCTTCTTGGCGCTTGCCGGGATAGGGCTGTTTTTCTGGATCAGGGGTTCCGTTTCGCCGCCCTCGATTTCCAGCCCCAGAGTAAGAGGCGTTACGTCCACCAACACCCTCTGTTCAATCTCCCCGCCGATTATCGCCGCCTGCACGGCCGCCCCAAGCGCAACGCATTCTATGGGATTTACCCCGTCCAGAATCTTTTCCAGGCCGAAATGTTTTTCTATGGCGCTCCGCACCGCCGGTATACGCGTGGAACCTCCAGCTAGTAGAATGCGGTCCACGTCGGATTTTTTTAGTCCGCTTGATTTAATAGTCCGCTCGGCAATGGAAACAAGCCTTCGTATCAAGGGTTCGCACATACTGTCCAGCATTGCCGTGGTGAACGTGCAGTCGATATGTATGGGGCCATGCTGGTCCGCCGTAATAAACGGAACGCGCAGCCGCGCGCTTTCGGAGCTGGAAAGCGCAATCTTCAGATTTTCCGCCTCGTCCTTAAGTTTTTGCATTGCCACCTTGTCCGTTGACAGATCAATCCCGCGGGACTGCCTGAAATCCTTTACGATCCTGTCGATAATCAACAGGTCGATGTCGTCCCCTCCCAGACGGTTATCCCCGCCCGTCGCCTTCACCTCGAACACTCCATCCGCAATGTTCAGTATGGAGACGTCGAAGGTGCCGCCGCCAAAATCAAACACGAGTATATTTTGTTCTTCGCTCAGGTTTACGCCGTAAGCCATGGCCGCGGCGGTGGGTTCGTTAATAATACGAACCACGTTAAGCCCGGCAAGTTTTCCCGCTTCCTTTACCGCCTGCCTTTGAAGCTGGTTGAAATAGGCGGGGACGGTTATCACCGCGTCGATCACCTCGCGACCCAGCGTTTTGCCGGCTTCCTTACGAAGGCGCAGCAGAATTTGCGCGCTTATACCGGACGGCGACCACTCCTTGCCGTCGATTGCGTAGGTCTCCCGCTCGCCCATTCTTCGCTTTATCGAATGATAGGTTCTTTCGGGATTCAGTACGGCCTGCCTTTTGGCGCCGCCGCCTACCAGCACCTCTCCGTTTTTTCCGAACGCCACAACGGACGGCATTACCGCCGCGCCGTCGTCCACGGGCAGAAGGTGGGGGTTATCATTTTTAACCACGCCTACGGCGGAGGTCGTGGTGCCGAAATCCATACCGACTATAAACCTGGTATCTTCCCGCTTACTGATCATTTTATATCATTTACGATTTTGTACTAACAGGACATCGTATAAATCGTATAAAAAATTCATAACACTCAGCCCTTCGATAAACTCAGGGTGACGGTTCGGTCCTTCAACCGTTCGGCAAACAGATTTTATGAGCAAATGGACAAGCGGAATCGCCTTCAGGCGGATTTTACCGCCTCGTCTTCGGTATCAAACACCTTGAAGAGGCGGGTAAGCCCCACCGTTTGCAGAACGCTCTTCACCGATTCGTTAGGGTTAATAAGGCCGAAAAAACCCTTGCGCGTCAGCAGCGATTTATATACCGATACTATGAAACCGATGCCGGCCGAATCTATCATTCCGACGTTCGACAGGTTGATAAGAACCTTGCCTGAGTCAGGCCCAGCCAATTCCCTGTCCATCGTTTCACGTATTTCGCCCAATGAGCTGAAAACTATATCGTCATTTATGTCAAAAACGATTATATCCCCCTCTTTTCTGGATACGCACTTCATTAGGATTTCCTCTTTTACGTTACTCAATGCCATTGCCAAAACGCTAAAAAACAGACCCGGCTTACCGCAATCATGTTCCGAATCGCGCTTCGATATGCTTATACGTAAGCTGCTTGCAGAATTTTACCTGACATTTAAAGTATATGTCGAACCGGTCATCTTTATCCAGTTTTAATTATATTTAATTATATCCTGTCATCGGCGTTGCGCGGGTTTCGTACCGACCTTCAACAGGCCCGGAACAGGCTCATAGATCAGGGTGGTACTGCCTGTCATGGTAATCCGTCATCCTGCAACTTGTCGAAGAATTCACGAATCCATTTTACCGAAGTGGTAGTTTACGATGGCCAGCAGGGAGATTGCGGCGGTTTCGGATTTAAGTATAAAACCGCCAAGCCGCGCCGGTTGGAAACCGTTTTGAATAAAACCTTTCATTTCATCATGATGAAAACCTCCGGGCGGGCCGACAAGCAGCAAGACCGTTGCGGGCTTACCGCTGTTTAACAGCACGGATTTCACATCGCGCTTTTTTTCCTCCTCCCAAAGCACCAGCCTTAAACCTGCGGAAGGTATTTGACCAGTCGCCATCGGCTCGGAGACCGCCATAGCAGAACATCTGCCGCACTGCTTGGAGGCCTCGTGCGCTATGCGGCTTAGACGCGCCAGCTTTGCAGCGGAAATTTTTTCAGCAAAAGACCTGCGGGTAATAACCGGCAAAACCTCTTTGCATCCAAGCTCTACAGCCTTTTGAACTGCAAGCTCCATTACGGACTGTTTGCAAATGGACATGGCAAGCGTAACCTCCGGTTTTTTATCCCGGATTATCGATGCGCGTCCTGTTATCCGCGCCACTACAAGGTTTTTATTTACCGTCTCGATACGCGCTTTGAAGACGCGGGATTTACCGTCGCCTACCTTAAGCGTATCACCGACGCCGCATCTCAATACGGTAGCTATATGCCGCGCATCCGGCCCTTCGATTTTCACGCTGCCGTTTTCCAAGCAGCCGGAATCTGCGGGCCATACCCTCATCCAGTTTTAAACCCGGATTCCATAGTTGATACTATATGTACATTGGTATCTTTTTTCATTTAGAAATTTGTTTTTACCCCAAGTTCCATTATTAAGAACTTTAATTGTTCATTGTAGAAACTAAAATCTTCAATTTTGCCAGGTGATTCAGAGAGTGATTTTATTACAGCTTCAAAACCATTTCTTTGAAACTCAACAAAATCATCACCAAATATTTTTAGAATTATTTCAAGATCAACATCCTTTGCCTTAAAAACGGGTTCAATATAGTCTCTTAAAGATTTGAAAAAACTAGCGGACCGGTGTTTTTTTAACAATTCATAAATATCATAATAATCTCTCGCTCTATTCTTCGCGGAATGGTGAGGACAACTTGGATGTTGTTGGCATATCGCTCTCAGCTTTTCCAAGACGAGCAAGACAGGATGGTAAACTTTAATCAAAACACCATCAATTCTGATTTCCTTTATTAATTCACAGAATTCGTGCTCGCTAATTTCGAGTTTAATTTTTGATGAGATATGGCCTTGTGGAATTAAGGCATTTCTTCGCTTTTTAGCAATGTCAGAGAAATTATGATTAACACCGATTATTTTAAAATGAACAAGCCAGCCTCCCCATGTGGGAGGTTTCGATTCATGCTTATTTTTTGGTTTCTTTATTTTTTCGAAATCAAAAATTTCCCAATCTTGTTTGATGAAATGATCAAAAAGTGATTTTTTTAACTCTTTAAAAAAAACCTCAGGTGAAACAATTTGGCCGGAAACCGAAAAGTCTATATCAGTAGAAAGTCTTTTTTTTATGTTTTCTGATACGTTCAGGGCGGTGCCACCTTTTAGAATGAGTGTATTGCTTATTAAACTATTATTAAATAATGCGATTAAGCACTCATTTATAACCTTATCAATTTTCATGAATTAGAAGTCCAAGCCTTTGGGGTAATATAATTTCCACTTTTCATCCAATTTCCAATCAGCTCTATATTCATGCATAAGAAAAAATTCCTTTTTATCTCTTGAAAAAAAACTATCCCATTTTTCTGAAAGTTCTTTGCCTAATGATTTTTCAATTATGAAACCAATTCTTTGCCAATACGGATACAGAAATTCAAGCTGCTTATAGAAATCATACATTTTGCCTAAATCCAACAAATCGTTTGAACCCTTAAAAGAGGCGATTACAGTACTAATACCGCCGGCACGGTGAGGCGCAACAACACAGTCGATCAATGTTCTTTCAATATCAGTTACGAAAAAAGAAGTGTAACCTTTTTCAATAGGCGCTTCTTTTTTTTCTATTCCAAGATTGTTCGTTGGTTCTCTTTCCACAAATATGTATTTATAATCTTTATAAATTGCGAAATTCTTGGAAAGCCTGGGTTTTTTCATGAAGCTGTCGCGTAGATCATAAAAGTTAATATTTTTGAAGTCCGACGTGGATTTAACGCTCTTATGAAGCCTTTCATATGAGATGTGAATTGTTTTTGGTACCTGATCGATTAATCCATTTAAAAATAGCCCAAAGAAAAAACTTGCATAGCTTCGTTTCCTAAACAACCCGATCAATTCATATGGATCAGGCTCCCGATAGGGCGATAAAATTTCTACAATCTTGGAAGTGCTTGGCCATTTAATTTTGACTTCAAATAGTTTTCGATATATTTTTTTTTCTAGCTTTTTTGTTTGTGTGCTAGTTCGGTCCTGTTCACGTAAAAAAATTGATATCTGATTTTCTATATCATGATACGTCCCTGGCTTTAAGATGCCTAAAGCTGTGTCAACCAGTTTGTTAGTAATATCTATAGATGGCTTCATAGCAGAGTTACTTTAGTACGCGTACTAAAGTAACACGGATAACTTTAAAAATCAACATGTATACTGTACGCGTA
Organism: bacterium; assembly: GCA_036244935.1. Taxonomy (GTDB): domain Bacteria; phylum Nitrospinota_A; class UBA7883; order JACRGQ01; family JACRGQ01; genus BTTC01. Next base: position 5,747 of record BTTC01000071.1, read on the forward strand.
CAGTATACATGTGCAACCAATAATTTGTCAACAAAAAAACTCATCCGCTGCCGTTATGGCCCATGTCCCCGATTTTTATGGCGCAAAGCGATGAGCACATCGTGCAGACCGATTCATCTTCCGGCTTGGAGCTTTCTCTCAATTTCGCGGCGCGCGCAGGATCGATGGCGTTTTTTATCTGGCCGTCCCAGTCGAACGTTTTACGCATACGCGCCATCCGATTGTCGCGCTCCATCGCGCCGGGGATGTTTTTTGCGATGTCTGCGGCGTGCGCCGCTATGCGCGTGGCGACTACGCCTTCCCGGATGTCGTCGGCGGTCGGCAGCCGCAGATGTTCGGACGGCGTAACGACGCAAAGGAAATCCGCCCCCGCCCTTGCCGCAATCGCCCCTCCGATGGCGGCGGTTATGTGGTCGTACCCCGGCGCTATATCGGTAACCAGCGGGCCGAGTACATAAAACGGCGCGTAGCCGCAGAGCCGTTTTTGCAAAACCATGTTCGCCTCTATCTGATCCATCGGCATGTGACCGGGGCCTTCTATCATCACCTGTACGCCGGCTTTTTTCGCCCTTTTCGCAAGCTCACCCAGGATTATCGTCTCCTGTATCTGTCCGCGGTCGGTTGCGTCTTTCAGGCATCCTGGACGCAAACCGTCGCCGAGCGACAGCGTCATGTCGTAAGCCGCCGCAATATCCACAATCCGGTCGTACTGTTCGAAAAGCGGGTTTTCATCTCCCGTGTGTTTCATCCAGTGCGACATCACCGCTCCGCCGCGGCTCACTATATCCAGTAATCTTCCTTCCTTTTTTATGCGCGCCACGGACTCGCGGGTTACGCCGCAGTGGACGGTTATGAAATCCACCCCGTCCTTGCCGTGCTGTTCGATAACCGCGAACAAATCGTCCGCCGTAAGTTCCTCAAGCTGTTTTCCTTCCGAGAGGTTTTGGCATATTGCCTGATAGATCGGCACCGTTCCCACCGGTATCGGAGATTGCCCGATTATCTCCTTTCGGATTGCGTGGATATCGCCGCCCGTGGAAAGGTCCATTACCGTGTCCGCGCCCGCATCGAGGGCCGCCTTCAGTTTTTTAATCTCCTTTTCCGGTTCGGGCTCGTCTGCCGAGCTGCCGATATTCGCGTTGGTCTTTGTACGCATTTTCAGCCCTATACCTATTGCGCGGAAATCCCTGCGGTTGTTAATGGGGATGACCGCCTTTCCTTCATCAACGAGCCGGCGCACCTCATGGGGCGAGAGTTTTTCGTCTTCGGCCACTTGCTCCATCTGCAAGGTTATCCTGCTGTTCCTTGCGGCAATAAGCTGTGTGCTCATTTAATCTCCTTCCAGACCGCCTTTGTACCGGCAGCCCTTAGAAAAAATATTGTCGTTGCGTATGCTGTATGTTGTACAAAATACCCGCTTACTTAAAATTCGTACATAACAGTCCGATATGGACAGGTTGCATGTTATACCTGCTGTCCCACTTTATCCATGAATAAAGCGGATCATTTGTAGATTGCCGCCGAATTCTTTTAGAATACCTAGAAATGCGGCGCGATACGATATTAGACAGGCGGTATGGTTGGCTGTTTTGTGCGGGGATTTTTTTTATACTTGCATCCCCCGCTTACGCGGACTTTGAGGTATCTCTTACCGTAGATAAGAAAAGAGTCTCCACGAACGAATACCTGACGCTTGAGATAAACCTTTCCGGCCCGGATGCGGCGGACGCGTCGGAGCCGGAGATCGAGGGACTGGACAGCTTCGACGTTGTGAGCCGCGGCAGCAGTCAGCGGATTTCCATAATAAATTTGAAGATGACCCGATCAAAAACCTACACTTACAAACTGCGCCCACGTATCCACGGCAAAAGCGTAAAACTGCGGGCAACGGTCAAGCAGGCGGGCAACGACTACGCCTCCAACACAGCCGCAGTGGAACTGGTGAAATCCACGGGAAGAGGCCGCCAGCTACAGCCGCCGAGCCCTGTTAACCCCAATCTAAAACCGCCGGGCGGCGGCTTTTTCGGAGGGTTGGACGATCCTTTCCGTCAAATGCCGGGTTCGCGGTCGTTCAGCGAGGACGATTTCCTTGTTCAGGGGCGGGTGAGCGTGCCGGAACCGTATACGGGGCAGGAGATTGTTTACACACTCTCTTTTTACAGGGCGGTTGACGTTTGGTCCAAAGTGGAGTTTTCGCTGCCAAATACAAACATGTTCTGGAACGCAAAAATCCCGAAAAACGAACGCACATACGCACATACGATAGGCGGACGGAGGTACGTCGTGACGGATATATCCACCCTGCTTTACCCGCTGGCCGCCGGGCCGATAGTAATCGCTTCAGGAACCGTGCGCTTTCAGCCGAATCCCTTTTCATCCCCGTTTTTACTAAGGTCCGAAGAGATAACGGTAAACGCGCTACCGCTTCCAACCAAAGGGAAGCCGGACGACTTTACCGGTCTCGTGGGGGATTTCTCCATAAGCGCGCAGGTGAAGGAAAACGCTCACCGGGTTGGGAAACCGTTGACGCTGATAGTGAAAATATCCGGCAGGGGGAATATGTACGCCGTCCCGGAGCCTGCCGCGCCGGGTCTGGAAGGATTTGAAAAATACCCGCCTGAAACGAAAGACGATTTCAGCATTACAGCCAATGGAACCAGCGGGGCG
>BTTC01000072.1:0-8348 GCA_036244935.1 bacterium
AATGCCATGCCTGCACCCAGAACTCAATCGGGAAACCGTAGCCGCCTTCATTAAGGCGCAAAGGCTCAAGAGCCTTTACGCGGTAACCCTTCATTCCGCAAAAACTGTCGGTTAGTTCGAACCCGGTCGTGCGGTTGATTTTTTCCGTAATTATCATGTTTATCCTGTATCTGTCCGCCGGAGGCGCATCGTCGGATTGTCTTTCCACGAGATAACGCGAACCGGAATAGACGTCCACGCCGCCCATCTGGTCAAAAATTTCCGGTATATGACGCGGCTGATGCTGTTCGTCGCAGTCTATGGTTACAAGCCGTTCGTAACCGTTTTCGAGAGCGTAACCAAACCCGTCTATGATCGACCGGCCGTAACCCATGTTCCGCGTGTGGCTGAGGCAGCTGATGTCGCCGAACCGGCTTATGACTTCCCCCGACCGGTCGGTGGAACCGTCGTTTATAACCAGTATGTCACCCTGATAACCTGCGCGTATATTTTCAAACAGACCGCAAATGTGTTCTTCTTCATTGTAAACCGGGACTACAACAAGCTGTTTCATAAAATTTTCGACTCCTGCTTCAAGAGGTTTTTTCCCTGTGCGTTTTCATTCGGTTCTTTTAACGACCGCGGCAGCAACGCCGCCCGTGCCGCTGCGGATAACTTCGCCTATAAGCTGTTTCATAAAATAAACGCCGCATCCGTGCATATTACATAATTTTTCCTCGACGGTTGGATTAACGGGCTTTTTAAAATCGAAGCCCTCACCTTCGTCTCTTATTACGAATCCGGTTCCATGATAATTGATTTTTAAGCTTATTCGTACTTTATTTACCGCCGTCGCCGCAACTGCCGCGCCGAATGGCGTTAAACAACGCCTCGTAGAATACGGCATCGGCGGCGATACGCAAAGGCCCCAGAGTTTATACCTTTATTGTCAAGGATGCGGTTTTTTTGGTGTTCGTCAAACGCATCAGGCGGTAGAAGCGGCTTCTTTGACCGCCAGGAGCTTGTCCAGATTGAGAATTACGAGAATCTTCCCTTCCAGCTTCCCGACTCCCGTTATGTATTCCGAATCAAAGCGTGCGGAGTAAGTCGGCGGCGGAGTTATGACGCTCTTTGGAATCCGCAGTACTTCGGTAACCTCGTCCACTTCAAAACCCATCATACCCGCGTCGGTATTAACGATGACAATACGGGCGTTTTTTGTTTTTTCCATCGAGTCGTCAAACGAAAAACGGACTTTCAGCGAGATGACGGGGATTACTTTGCCCCTCAGATTAACAACGCCGCGTACGAAGCTGTCCGTTTTGGGTACCCTTGTAATTTCCTGTACCCGTATTATTTCCTGCACCTTTATTATGTCAATTCCAAAAAGCTCGCTTTCGAGCATGAAACCCACAAGCTGTACGTGGTCCTCGTCTTGCTTTTCGGATTCAAGCGCATCTTCGTAATCCACCGACGCCTCGTTGATGACTTCTTCCGAAAGCTGCTCGTCATCTTCGCCGTCCGACTCCGGCAGCGGCTCCCATGATCCATCCTGACCGTTTTGTAAAGGCAGCGGCGACGACTCCGCAACGGAGGTTTTTTTAGCGGGAACCTTCCAGACGCTGTCAAGTTCTTCATCGAGAGGGTTGCGTCCCATGACGTCATCATCCGCCAATAGCCATCACCTCCCTTGCTACGCCCGCCATCATTTTCGCTCCGAGCGAATCGGGGGCAAACTCAAAGATGGTTTTGCCGAAACTTTGCGCCTGATCGAGTTTCATATCGAATTTCACAATCGTTTGCGACATATCCCCGCCGAAATTATTTTTAAGTTTGTTCAGGATTGATTGTACCAAAATAGTGTTTCTGAAAAAAGTCGGCACCACCAGGCTTACCTTCAATGAATCATGACCGAAGTTGGCGCGAACCACCAAAATCGTGTCCAGTATCTCGGCGCAGCCGTCCAGCGCCAGATACGTAAGCGATACCGGTATTACTATCTCTTCCGCGGCAAGCAGGATATTGACGGCCAAAAGCCCCAGCGAGGGGGGCGAATCGATCAGCAGGTAATCGTAACCTTCCAGGTGGTCCACCTTGTTTTTCAGCTTTATGTGTCTGTCGTCATGATCCGAAACGTTAATCACGAAGTCGGTCAACCGTTTGTTGGAGGGTATGAGAAAGAGGTTTTCGTTGTTTGTCGGGATGATCGTATCTTCAATCCCTGCGTCGGGGTATATGAGAAGGTCGAAGACGGTGGACCTGGTTTTGTTGACATTCACGCCGAGAGATTTACCGACGTGCCCCTGCGGGTCCATATCCAGCAGAAGCACCTTTTTACCCTGCAGCGCCAGCCACGCGCCCACGTTTATGGTTAGAGTGGTTTTACCACTGCCGCCTTTTTCATTAACAAACGCGATTTTACGCATGGCGTCATTGATTGACGGACAGGATTATATATTCACTCAAAAGCCGTATGGGAAGAGCGGCCACAGCCAGGCCGTCCTCCATTACGGCACGCGGCATACCGTACACGACAGAGCTTTTTTTGTCCTGGGTGACTATGGTGCAGCCCTTTTCTTTCATCGCCCTTGCGCCTATGAGACCGTCCTGACCCATACCGGTCATGATAACGCCAAGCCCCCGGCGGGGATATGCGTCGGCCAACGACAGTAAGGTTTGATCCACGCTCGGTCTGTGCATAGAATTCATGGGTTGCGGATCCAGCCATGTTGATATTTGCGGCTTTGGACCGGGGCCATGTCTGAATTTGAGGTGCGTGTGGCCGGGGGCGACAAGAAATATACCGGTTTGCACCGGTTCGCCGTTTTCAGCAATCTTCACCGCCACTTTGGAAACCATATTCAGCCTCTCCGCAAAGGATTTAATAAACGTCGCGGGAATGTGCTGGATTATCACGCCGCCTGCGGGGAAATTTTCCGGCAAGTTGGCCATTAACTCCTGTAAAGCCCTCGGCCCGCCGGTTGACAACCCTATCGCCACCATCTCAACGGGATGGCCGGGTTTATCGGGCATTTGCGCCTCCGTTATTTCGGATCGCTCCGCAGGCTCCGTTTGGGTCAGTTCCTTTATCTTGACCAAAAGTTTTTTCTTGAGACTTATCAGCCCCACAGCGCTGTCACCCCCGCTTTTCGTAACGAAGTCCATGGCGCCCGTTGACAGCGCTTCCATGGTGGCCTGCGCCCCTTCCTCCGTGTGCTGGCTGACCATAAGCACCGCGGTGGGAGATTTTTCCATTATTATTTTGAGCGCCTCAAGGCCGTTCATTTTCGGCATGTTGATATCCATCGTGATGATATCCGGTTTAAGTTCCGCCGCCATTTCAACGGCCTGCACACCGTCTGAAGCCAGCCCGGCCACATCAAGCTGCGGATCCCCTTTTACGATTGCGGCCAGGGTTCGGCGAATAAACATGGAATCGTCGACTATCAGTACGCGAACCGGCCTCATGAATGGTTATATCTTTTAAGCCGGCGTAAGGAAGGTTTAACCGACAAGCCTACGCACGGATTCTATCATGCCGGAAATATCCGACTTGTAAAAGTAATCGTCCACCCCCGCCTTGAATCCTCTTTCCTTGTCCGGCTCCCCGTCCGCCACCGATACCGCTATGACGGGCAGGGACTTGAACCGCCGGTCTGATTTTATTTTTTCCGTCATTTCTATCCCGTCCATTTTCGGCATTAACATATCGGTAACGATCCCTGCAATCCCGGGATTATTTTTGAGTTTTTCCATGGCGTCCAGCCCGTTTTCAGCTTCTACGGTACTGTATCCCGCCGATTCAAGCGCCGTCTTTTGAGACCTTCGGGCCACGTTGGAATCGTCAACCAGCAGAATAATCTTTTTAACGCCGCCTTTTTCCCTTGTGATGCCCGGCTTTTTTGACGAACCCCTTGACCGCACGGCAGCCATATCATCGATAAGGTCCATCAAGCCTCCAAGATCCACTATCAAAGTTACCTTGCCGCTACCCAGTATGGTGGCGCCCGCAATGCCTTTGGGCTGCATGTATTCGCCAAGCGATTTTATAACCACTTCCTCCTGACCGATCAGTTTGTCTACGACTATCCCGATTTTCTTCTCCGCTACCGCAATAACGACGACGTACAGCCAATCGGCAACCGTATCGGAATTCGCCGCGTCATTCGTCGTATAAAACGTTTCGATATCAAACACATCCTCCAGGCGAACCAGCGGCAGTACTTCGTCGCGGAGGCGTATAACCTCCCGCCTGTCAACGTACTGTATGCTGCCTGGCGACGTGCGTACCGTTTCCAGTACCGACATGAGCGGCAAAGCGAATATCTCTTCACCCACGCTTACCATAAGCGTCTGTATTATCGCAACGGTAAGCGGCAGCCGGATGGAAATAACCGTACCCTTGCCAAGCTCAGTCGCAGTATTTATGGTGCCGCTCAGCTTGAGCACGTTTGATCTCACGACATCCATCCCCACGCCCCGGCCAGAAATATCGCTCACCTCCCTGGCCGTTGAGAAGCCGGGGCAATATATGAGATTAAGTTTGTCGCGTTCACTCATGCGATCCGCGTCCTGCTTTTGCACCAGGCCTTTTTCCAACGCAATGGATATTATATTTTCCGCGTCCATCCCCTTGCCGTCGTCACTGATTTCGATGATTATATTGTTCCCCTCATAGAACGCGGAAAGTTTTATATTCCCCTGTCTCGGCTTGCCCGCGGCCTCGCGTTCATCGGGCAGTTCTACGCCGTGGTCTATGGAGTTGCGTACCAGATGTACAAGCGGATCGCCGATTTCCTCGATTACCGATTTATCCAGTTCCGTTTCCTCCCCTTCGATATCAAGGTTGATCTCTTTTTGCATGTTTTTCGCAAGATCACGCACCATCCGCGGGAAGCGGTTAAAAACCTTCTTGATCGGCTGCATACGGGTTTTCATGACCGCCAGCTGGAGGTCGGATGTGACCATGTTTATGTGCGCCATTGTATCCAGCAGGCTCTGGACGCGGGAATCGGCTTCGTACGTTTTTTCCAGATCGGAGCCGATCTGAAGTATGCGGTTGCGCCCCAGCACCAGCTCCCCGACAAGATTCATGACCTCATCCAGACGATTGATATCCACCCTGATGGTCTGTTCCGACGGGCCGGGAGCCGTAGGCGAGCCCTGTTTTTTAAGCGCGGCGTCCAAGTCTTCTTTTGTGATGAGATTTTTTTCGATAAGTATTTCACCTATCTTGGGGGGTATTTCCTGTTCTTCAAGGGCTTCTTCGAGCTGTTCTTGCGTGATTTTTTGTTCTTCCACCAGCATTTGGCCGATCATGGATTTACTATCGACCTCTTCCGCAGCGTCTGTTTCAACCTCCTCTGCACCGGCTTCTTTTTCGCCGGGTTCACTTGTATGGAATTTCAATTCCTGAACGATGGAGGTAACATCAACGTCTATATCCGCATGGCTGCGAATCATGTCGAGGATAACCTTGAGGGTATCCACGGCTTTCAAAATAACGTCGTTTATTTGGGGCGTGACTTCCAGTTGACCCTGGCGGCATTTATTCAAAACCCCTTCCGCGTGGTGTACCACGTCGACCATCTTGTCGAAACCCAGAAATCCGGCGGCTCCCTTGACTGTATGGACGGCTCTGAATATCTTGTTGATGAGTTCAAGATCGCCGGGTGATTTTTCCAGCGCTATCAGATCATTATCCAAAAATTCGATAAGTTCGTCGGTTTCCGTAACGAAATCATTGACGATTTCGTCCATGTTATCCAGTTCTTCAATCATTTACCGATCCCCCTTACCGAAAAACCTTCTCTTGCCGGTTACTCGAAACTTGTCTCCACTACAAACTTGGCTCCACTGAGACTGAACGGTATGGCCACCGACGGCGATTTTGCCATGGATTCAATCACATGGTTCGGCCCTTTTATGATGCTCGGCAGTCCGGCCTCGAAGTTGTACCCCTTCGCCGCAAGTTCGCGGCGCGCGTCGCCTGAGATCATGTTGGTAATCTCTCCTATCGCGTCGCTGACATCGCTGTTCAGCTCCTTGTGGTCCTCGCCCAGCATCGAAGAGACCACCTTCAGGGCGGCTTCTTCTGACATGCTTAAAATAACGATACCTTTTTTTGCGCCCGTAAGACCGATGATTCCGGAAATGTCTCCAATCGCCTTTTTATCCTGCTTTAAAAAAGGTTTCCCCGGCTCAGGTTTTATGAAGGCCATTGTGGAAAAAACGTTGATGGTAGCTTTTAGAAACGGATTTATAAAGTCGGCATTCATTTTTTAATTTTCTCCGAATGATAAGGTGATCCCGAATTCGCCCGCGTACTCTGCTTATTTAATTTTAAAGAATACAAACCGACAAATCAAGCCGCAGCCGCCGCTGGTGACGCTTCTTTTTATTGATTTTGTATTGGGAATCAAATATCATCACCCACCTGTAGAGTAATAAGGCAGACCGTAAACAATTCTTTCAGGGACAACGTCATAAAAAAAGAAAAGATCGCCATCGCTTCCGACCACGGCGGGTACGCGCTTAAAAAGTCCACGATAAAACTCTTGAACGAAAAAGGGTTTGAAGTAAACGATCTGGGTACGCATTCGCCCGACTCGGTAGACTATCCCGATTACGGCCACGAGGCGGCGCAAAGGATCGTAAACGGCAAAGACAAACGCACAATACTCATCTGCGGCACCGGCATAGGAATGAGCATAACCGCCAACCGCTATCATGGCGTAAGGGCCGCGCTTTGCAACGATGTATATTCCGCAAAGATGTGCCGCCTTCACAACGACGCGAACGTGCTGGTCATAGGCGGCAGGGTGGTGGGTGAAGCTCTTGCGGAAGAGATTGTAGCCACTTGGCTGGATACGGACTTCGAAGGCGGCCGGCATGTGCGGCGGCTCGACAAGATAGACAAGGATAATAAAAATTGATCTCACGCCTTTCGGAAGACGACCCGGAAGTTTACGAGGCCATTCAAAGCGAACTCCGTCGGCAGGCATTCACGCTTGAAATGATCGCGTCCGAGAATTTTGTGCCGCAGTCCATACTGGAGGCGGCTGGCTCCGTGCTTACCAACAAATACGCGGAAGGCTATCCCGGCAGGCGTTATTACGGCGGGTGCGAATTCGTGGACGTGGCGGAGTCGCTTGCCATACAGCGCGCAAAAGAGCTTTTCGGCGCCGAACACGCTAACGTGCAGCCGCATTCAGGCACGCAGGCAAACAGCGCCGTTTACATTTCGCAGCTGAAGCCGGGGGACACTATACTCGGTATGGATCTTAGTCATGGCGGGCATCTGTCCCACGGGCATCCCCTCAACATCTCAGGAAAACTTTACAAGGTGGCGGCCTACGGCGTGAACCGCGACAGCGAAAGGGTGGAGCCGGACGAGCTTAGAAAGATAGCCGTTGAAGCAAGGCCGAAGATGATTATCGCGGGCTGGTCGGCCTATACCCGAATTCTGGATTTTGCGGCTTTTCGCGATATAGCCGACGAGGTAGGCGCGATTTTAATGACGGACATGGCGCATTTCGCCGGGCTTGTGGCCGCGGGCGAGCATCCCAGCCCTGTCAAACATTCCGATTTCGTTACGACCACGACTCATAAAACCATGCGCGGACCTCGCGGCGGGATGATACTTTGCCGCAAGGAGTACGCAAAACCGCTTAATACCGCCCTGTTCCCCGGCATCCAGGGCGGACCCCTGATGCACGTGATAGCGGCCAAAGCGGTCATGCTGAAGCTCGCCATGCGGGACAGCTTCAAGGAGTACCAAAAGCAGGTAGTGCTGAACGCCAGGGCGCTCGCCGACGCGCTAAGCGATCTCGGCTTCCGGCTTGTATCCGGCGGGACGGACGTTCACCTGATGCTGGTGGATTTGAGGCCTAAAAACATCACCGGCAAAGACGCCGAAAAAGCGCTGGAAAAGGCGGGGATAACGGTTAACAAAAACACCATCCCGTTCGATCCCCAAAAGCCGTTCATAGCAAGCGGCATCCGCATTGGAACTCCCGCGCTTACCAGCCGCGGCATGAAGGAAGACCAGATACGCGCCATCGCGCAATGGATAGACGCAGCGCTGGCCGACTCCAAAAACGAAACGAACCTTATCGAAATTCGTAAAAATGTAGAAAAACTCTGCGGTGAGTTCCCTCTCTATGCGGAGCTGTTGAAATGAACTCTCCCCGCAGCAAGCCGCGAGGTATTCAGATTTAAAGTTTTTTTTAATTAACAACTCATGTGGTTAGTGGATTTTTCCATAAAAAAAGGTGTCATGGTCGATAAACCAGACACCCTTTTCATCTTTCATCAAGGTGAGTGCAAGATATTCGCGCATTGGGCTATCATCTGCCGCCAAATGCTCA
>BTTC01000073.1:0-8329 GCA_036244935.1 bacterium
CCCTCCTTAATCACCCGTAAAGCGTGAGGAAATTTTTTAATATCTTTTTCCCATCGGCGGTAAGAATCGACTCCGGGTGGAACTGCACCCCTTCGACGGGCAGACTCTTGTGGCGTACTGCCATTATTTCGCGTTCACCTTCTTCCGTCGCGGAGACTTCCAGTTCATCGGGAAGCGATTTCATCTCCACCGCCAGCGAATGGTACCGCGTTGCGGTGAATTTTTGCGGTATATCATTAAAAATTGTCCTGCCGTCGTGTTCAATGCGCGACGTTTTACCGTGCATCAGCCTTTCGGCTTTCACGATTTTGCCTCCAAAAGCCTGACAGATGGCCTGGTGACCAAGACAGACGCCAAGTATGGGGATTTTACCCTTGAATTTTTCTACAACGTCCAGCGATACCCCGGCCTTGTCGGGAGTGCACGGCCCGGGCGAGATCAGTATATAATGGGGGTTCAATTTTTCTATCTCGTCCGTCGTAACGGCATCGTTCCTGAACGTCTCCACCTCGCATCCCAGTTCCATAAGATACTGAACCAGATTGTAGGTAAAGGAATCGTAGTTGTCTATCATCAAAACCATCGTGAGATGTTACCCGTTTTGCCGTTTTTTAGGAAGATTTTATAACATGAGGTCCCAACGTGGCATACTGCCCGCGTATGCCCGGCGGTCGGCCCTGATTACCGGTTAATGGTCCGCCGCAACGTGCTTGCACGGCAATGGAGACTGTACGAGAATGCAGACCATGTTTTCCGACTTGTGCAGATTGCGGATGGCATGCGGAACGTCCTTCGGCACGAGTACAAGATCGCCCGGCTTAACCGGATATACATCCTCCCCGGCAACGCACTCCCCCTGCCCATCGACGAAGTAAAGTATTTCATCTGAGCCGGGGTGGCGGTGGAGCGGGTTTTCCTGACCCGGCACTATGCAGTACACGTTGAAGTTCATATCGGAAGTTTCAAACAGCCGTTTCCTGATAAAGGATTTCTGGTTGAACTCTTCAGCTTCTTTCAGGTTGAAATGTTTTTTGTTTTCATCTCCGAACGCTTTCATTTTCTCTCCTTGAATTTTTATTTTTTTATATTTTACAAATTACAAAAATCTTTTACGGGGTGAGGTACCCAATCTAGCGAAACATCCGGCAAAAAACAAGCTGGGTGGTATTGGAAAATTTGATTCATGGCAAGCATCCCCTAAAATCACCTTCGTTTAAGAAAGAAGGGACCGTTTGTAACGGCTCCAGCCCAGGGAGCGGTTTCCCCATTGTCACCCCGAGTTTGTCGTGGTTCGTCCTTCGACAGGCTCAGGATGACAACTCACCATTACAAGCATCCAAACTGACCCACTGCCGAAATTAACGATTTATTTACAAGCAGTTGGAAGAAAGATAATATATAGGGACAAAAAGCAACCCGCCACATCGCGTTTTTCCGAAAGATTTTTGGACTTTTTTAGATTTTATTTTTATTTATGAAAATTGCCGTATGTATAAAACAGGTGCCCGATACCGAGACGATCATAAAGATCGTGAACGATACCGCCATAGATGAATCCGGCATCAAATGGATAATAAATCCTTACGACGAATTCGCAGTAGAGGAGTCCATCAAGATCAAAGAACGGCTCGGCGGCGATTCATCATTTACGGTTTATTCCATCGGCCCCGACCGCGCAGAAAGCGCGCTTAGAACTTGCCTAGCGCTCGGCGCCGACCGGGTGGTGCATCTTGACGATCCGCTTTTTATCGGACTTGAAAACTTTCTTGCGGCAACCGTCCTTGCCGCCGCTTTGCGTAAGGATAGTTACGACCTGATCCTTTTCGGCAAACAGGCAATAGACGACGACGGCGGCATGACGGCAGCAATGACCGCGCAGATTCTGGACATGCCGTATATTTCGGAAATCAGCAAACTCGAATTCCCCGAAGACGGAAAGGCGAAAGCATCACGACTGGTGGAAGGAAACGCGGAGGTGTGGGAAACCGGATTACCGGTTCTGTTAAGCTGCCAAAAAGGGCTTAACGAACCACGGCTGCCCGTACTGCGGGGAATAATGCAGTCAAAAAAGAAACCGATAGAAAAATTTTCTGCGGAAGACCTTGATCTGGACGCCGAAAAGTTAAAACGGCTGGCCGGATCGCGCACACGTATAAAACTTGAATCCCCGCTCCAGCGTTCGGAGTGCAAGGTTATGGACAACTCCGACGCCGCCATCGACGAAGTGGCCGCCTGGCTCAAAAATAGCGTGGGCGTAATCTAGATGCCGGCACTGGTTTTTCTGGAACACCATAACGGCAAGGTAAAGAGTTCGTCGCTTCAGGCGGCGGGCGCATGTTGTACAAAGCTTGCCGGTAAAATGTCACTGCCCACGCTGGGACTTTTAATCGGCGAAGGCGCGCTTACTGCGGCTGAGTCGGCCAAAAATTGCGGCCTGGAAAAAATTTTTGTTATGGACGGAGTGGGCTACACGCCATCCACCCACGCCGCATGCCTTGCGGATTTCGCCGCAAAGCGCAAACCGGAAATTATTCTCGCATCCGCCACGGCAATGGCCAGGGAGTTCATCCCGATGGCCGCCGCGACGCTTGGCGTGGGAGTTTTGGCGGACTGCATAGATGCGGACGTGGGCGATGATGGTACGCCCAGCTTCCTTCGCCCGATATACGCCGGGAAGGTGCGCGAAAAAGTTTCTTCAAGATTCAACCCCGTGGTAGCGACGCTAAGGCCCAACGCCTTCCCAATGCCCGGCGCCGGCGGCGAGGCATCCATAGAGGAGGTTGAACCTCCCTCCATAGATGCGAAAACAAAACGGGTGGAATTCACACCGGCGGCGGGCGGCAGGCCGGAGCTTACGGAGGCGCGCGTGATCGTTTCGGGCGGACGCGGCATTGCCGATCCAAAAAATTATTCGTACATCGAAGAGCTGGCCGACGCGCTTGGTAACGCGGCAACCGGCGCGTCCCGCGCGGTGGTCGACGCGGGCTGGAAAGACCACTCGTTTCAGGTGGGGCAAACCGGCAAAACCGTATCGCCGGAGCTGTACGTCGCGGTCGGCATATCCGGCGCGGTCCAGCACCTTGCGGGAATGTCGTCGTCGAAAAACATACTGGCCGTCAACAAGGACCCCGATGCGAATATATTCAAAAAAGCCGATTACGGCATAGTGGGAGATCTCTTCGAGATAGTGCCGAAACTCATCGACGCGATTAAAAAAGCGAAAAGCTAGGTATTGAACCTTAAAAACATTATGAATGATTTTACGTTGAAAATTTATAGCATAGCATCAGGAATCTTCCGCAATTTTTTAAGTATACGCTCCTTGAAAAAGCCAAAACTTAATACAAATCCTCCCCTTGCGTAAGCAAAAGGGGAGGTGGCGCAACGCGCCGGAAGGGTTATTCATGTTGGAAAAAACGGGGGGACACCACCCCCTTTTCCCCTCCTCAAAAATTGAGGAGGGGAAACATAAGGACAAAGTCAGATTGCGCAAAAAGCGGGATAAGTCCAAAATTTTTAAATTGTCTCACTACCAGAAAAAGGGAGAGGCGTTCCTTTTTAATTTTCTTTCATTCACCTCAAAATTCGGGTTAAACCTGTGAAAATCCCCACGCGGGAAATCTACTGGAACGTACCAAACCATCTGCCGATGTACGTGGGGGAGGCGGTGCTTTTCCTGCTGCTCGGATACGGTATTTACCAGATTATTTCCGTTGTGAGAAAAGGCTCCGGCTCCATCCCGCTCGCGCCTTTGATCGTAAGGTCAAGGCAGATGTTCAATAACGTATGGGCGCACAAAAAAATCCGGGCAGAAACCGGCGGCACGGGCCACATGGTATTTTTTTACGGCTTCATAGTTCTTTTTATCGGCACTTGCCTGATCTTTTTGCAGGAACTTACGGGGCTGCATTTTCTTGAAGGAACTTTATACATCTGGTATTCGCTCACACTGGATGTTTTCGGTTTTGCGGCGCTTATCGCCTTATCCGTCGCGCTTGTTAACCGATTCACGAAACCACGGCTTAGGGGTTATGCGAAAGACGCGTTTATAACCTTTCTTTTATGGCTGATAATTTTCACCGGTTTCATGCTGGAAGGCGCCAGGCTTGCCGCCGCTCAGCCGGAGTGGGCCGGATGGTCGCCGGTCGGCCTTATGTTTGGAATGCCGCTCAAAGGAATCGATCAGCGTATACTCCTTATGGGTCATCATTTTATCTGGTGGTTCCACCTCACGATATCTTTTCTTTTCATTGCGTTTTTACCTTATACGAGACTGCTGCACGTTGCGGCTGGAACGCTCAACATTCTAACCAAAACTCTGCCGCCGGTTATAAAGATTGAAACGCCCGACCTTGAAAAGGCCGAAAACTTCGGCTGTACAAAACCTTTGGAACTTGCCGCCAAGGATTTGCTGGACGGCTTTGCGTGCATGGCGTGCGGCAGATGCGACGACGTTTGCCCCGCGTCGCTTACCGGCAAACCGCTGTTTCCGCGCAGCGTTATCATGACCATCCATGACAGGGCGTTATGGTACAGGGAGAGGTTTTTGATTGAATCCAGCGAAAGGAAAATGGGACTTGCCCCGCCAATAACCGATGATATGTTGTGGGCGTGCACCACGTGCGCCGCCTGCCACAACGCCTGCCCGGTATACGTCGAGCCGATCAACAAGATAGTGGATATGCGCCGCGCGCTCGTAATGAGAGAGGGGCGTTACCCCGCGGAAATCACGGCATTCTTTAAAAACGAAGAGACTAATGCGAACCCGTGGGGTTTTTCGTGGGAAAAACGGACGGAATGGGCGGCTGGGCTTAACGTACCGATTGCGGCGGACAAAAAGGAATTTGAATACCTCTTCTGGGTAGGCTGCGCCGGATCATACGATATGCGATATAAGAAGGTCTCCGCTGCGCTTGCAAACCTGCTTAACCGCGCGCGAGTGGATTACGCAATACTGGGCGCAGAAGAAAAATGCAGCGGCGATCCCTTAAGGCGGCTGGGCAACGAGTACCAGTTCCAGATTCTGGCTGAGGAAAATATAGAAAAATTTAAAAAGTACAATGTATCTAAAATCGTTACCGCCTGCCCGCACTGCTACAATATATTCAAAAACGAATATCCCGACCTCGGCCTTGAGGCGGAGGTAATCCATCACTCGCAGCTTATCGAGGAACTGTTAAACAACGGTAAATTACCGAAACCGGCGGCCTCTTCGGAAAAATCGGAAAAGATCGTTTATCACGATTCGTGCTACCTCGGACGTTACAACAGCGTCTTTGATTCCCCGCGGGAACTCGTAGGGAACGGGAATAACCGGCTGGAAGCGGACAGGAAATTTTACAAAAGTTTCTGCTGCGGCGCAGGCGGCGGAAGGATGTGGATGGAAGAAAAAATCGGGCAGCGCATAAACATCGCGCGCGCCAACGAGCTTATGGCCGCAAATCCCACCGTAATAGCCACCGCGTGTCCGTTTTGCATGACTATGATTACCGACGGAGTTAAAGCAGGCTCCGCCAAAACAGACGTACCCGTAAAGGACGTTTGCGAAATCTTGCTGGAACGGCTGCCAGACAGCTGACCCGCGCATCACTTGTGCATTAAAATCCGGGGTCATGGATAAATACGAAAAGTCGTGGGTTTATTTTCTGGCGGCCTGCGCGTTTGCTTTGGGGCTTTTTCATATTGTTTCCAATGACGTTTGGTGGCATCTTGCGGCAGGCCGGTGGATGGCGGATAATCTCGCCATACCTTCCGCCGACCCCTTTTCCTACACTACCCTCGGCAGAAAATGGGTATATCACAACTGGCTGTTCGACCTGCCGCTTTATCTTGTTGAAAAATTTTCGGGCATTAACGGGCTGATAATCTTCCGGGCCGCCATCGTAACGCTGCTTGGGTTATTAATATACCGTTTGATGAGACGGCACACCTCACCGGCGCGCGCAGCCGTTTTGACGCTCTTCATACTAGGCGCAATAAGGACGAGGTTTTTCCTACGTCCGCATTTGGCGTCGTTCATACTCTTCGCGCTTCTTTTTACGGCGCTGATAAAACTTTACGAAAAAGAGAGGGTGGAACTATGGTCCGCCGAATTCGTATCGGTTCCCGTGATCGTATTCTTATGGGCCAACATGCACGCAAGCGCCGTTTTCGGGATTTTCATGATAGGCGCGTTTTGGGTGTCCGGAATTATCGGGCGAAAAAATCAAAAAACTTTTCTGATCCTTTTGTGCGTTTCCTTCGCCGCCGGGCTTTTAAACCCAAACCTCCTTGATGTTTATATCTACCCATTCCGATACCTTTTATTTAAAACTTTCCTTCCGTTTGCAAACGAAGAGCATCTGCCGCCGCCCGGCATAATGCGGGAACCGAGTCTCCTGATCTTTTGGATAATTACTTTTGCGGGCGCGGGTCTTTTTCTGCTCAGGATAAAAAAGGCGCCGCCATACCTGTTGATCCTTTACTTCGCTTTTTTATGCCTCGCGCTTACCTCCATGAGAGGGATAGCGTTTTTCAGTATCGTAAACGGTCTCGCAGCCGCCTGCCTGTGGCCGGGCAACGCGGGCAAGAGCGGGAAGGAAAAAACCGCGGCGGCGATATTGATGCTTCTTGCTGCGGCGACGGCGTTTTTTACGCAGTCGTTTGAAATGAAATTCGAAACGGCAAAACACGCAGCTCCGGTTTCCGCCGCCGACTTCGCGGAGCGCGTAGGCCTCAAAGGTAATATGTTCAACTCCCATCCATACGGCGGTTATCTGATACACCGCTTTTATCCCGAAAGGAAGGTGTTCATTGACGGGCGCGACCTTCTGCACGAAAAGACCATGAGAATGATAAACGATCTCGGCTACCTGCCGGTTCTTAATATCTTTAAAGTGGAATGGATCATAGCGGGATACCGCGACGGCGTGCTGAAAGGGCTGCCGGAAAACGATTGGCAGATAATTTTTTCTAACGATGTCAGCGTAGTGCTGGCAAAAAAAACGGGGGTTAACAAAAACATCGTAGAAAAATACGGCGTAGATACTTCACGCCATTCAACTTTGCCGAAAAAATAAAAAGCGGCGATGCGGATCAACTTGATGAAATTGACATTAGGGTTTGACGAATAATTGAGCATTTGATGCAAGCTCTAGCGCTTTCATTTTCTGAGCTGACCGGCTTGGCCAATTTTCGACATTAGCATGTCGACAGTGGGGTTTACGATCCGGTTCTATTTTAAGATCATTTTTTATGAAATCATATGCTGGAAGATCACCACGCGCCAATACGGGTCTTTTGTCTGATCGCATACGGGTTATAAAGATGTCGCCCAATAACCAATTTTTTTTCATTACAACCACTGGTTCTATAAACGGAAGTATTGTTGGTTTTTGTAGATGGCATAAAAGCCGCGGGTTTGACTGACCCCATCGTTTTTCTAAAGTGGCGATTATAAACAATGAAACGGCTGATTTGTTCCTGGTGGTTTACAGCTCTTGAAGGGCAATCAAACTTTACGAAAATGCGATACAAGAATATTTTTAATTGTTTCAGGTAGCTCATCAGAAAAACTATCCCGAAGCCGTCCTGATCGGTTTAAGTTTTTTATATTATGCGAGAAGTTTCTTTTTTGCCTGCTGAAATTCTTCTTCACTCAGCACACCTTGGCCCCTAAGATCTGCAAGTTTTTTTAACTCATCAGCGATACCCGCAGGTTGGGCATTTTGAGGGCTTTTGAAAAGCTTGATCTGTGAGTCTATGTAATTGTTGATTTTTTCAGCTTCCTCGTTTACATCCCTCCCATCAAAGCTTTTACAGAACATGAAGGTATTTTCATCAAACACGGCATCAAAAACTCCACCCCGCCCTTCATTTCCTCCCGGAATAGTGAACTGTATAAACCCCGCAACGATGGGACCAGCTTTTCTATACTGTACAGCTGTGATGGAGCTAAAGGGGATCGTTTTTGCTCCTTTCAACCCTTTAGTCAGGAAGCCCAACACACCGCTAGGCGTGATAGTTAACTTATCTTCAAATACTTCAAGATTACTATTCACCCCTTTCATTGTGTAAACTGGCACCCTTTACTCCTCCCAGCAGCTAAGCCTTTGTAGTAAATCATACACGAGAATTTACAAATATCGCAACATTTATAACGAGCTAGTGGCATGACACATAAATAATGCTATATTTCCCTTGATCCTTTCATTTTTTACCGGTAATATCATGAACTATTATGAATCGTCCATTTATTCTTCCATCCCTTTCCGCGAAAGAGTTGCTGGAGTTGCAGCGGCTTCTGCGATCAACGACCACTCAAGCCGGATTTTATCGGCGAAGCATGCTC
>BTTC01000074.1:0-8283 GCA_036244935.1 bacterium
CGCGCAAGGTCTACGGCGGATTTGCCTTGCGATGCCGCGCCGGATTCGATGATTATGGAAAGCAGCTGCGCCTCGCTCAAGTTTTCGGGGCCGTAACGCATCAGCCTTTCGCGCGGCCGTTCGTTTTCCGGCCAATCTTTTATCGGCTGCCTTGGATATCTTCTCACGCGGTGGATTTTAGCATACCTGAAAACCTACAGGAGATCTGGCTGTCGTTCGAGATGGGGGAGAAGCTGGGCAACACGGTTTTGCGATCCCGCTTCGTCAAGGCGGTGGAGCTGGGAAAAGGAAAAGGGATGGTGGCCGGCGGATTTTTGGAATCGTGGACGATGACCCCTACCCACGACCTTAAATACATAAACTCAAACAGGGTTGGAAAGTTGATATGGAAGAAATGAGCCCTCGCTCCCTCCGTAACAGGGCGGGCGTCCAGCGATGGTTGTAGAGGCTACGGCTCAACCATCACCACACACCTGAATTTTACCGCAAATTATCAGGGATTTAAAGTATGTCTGAAATAAAAATAGAGGTTGACGATCGGCAAGTACGGCGGCTGATCGAGCGCGTGGCGGCGCGCGCGCAAAACCCACAAATTACAAATATCTAAACAGACAACGAGGGGAAAAATTGATATGGAAAAAATGAAAATATGAACCTCACCGCGCCACAGCTGGGTGGGCGTCTTGGCAACGGCTATCGGGACTGTGGCCCAGCCGTTACCTCACACAGGAATTTTACCGCGTTTGTGCGGGGATTTAAAGCATGGCCGAAATAAATATCAAGGTTGACGATCGGCAGGTACGGCGCAACTTCGACTTACAAGCCATGCTTGATGTTAGCAGCGCTCTATGAAGCGCAAAGGAAATCCACGCCTTCCGTGAAACCGGCATTTTTGGCTTCCTGGCGTATAAGCTCCCGCGCGCCCCACGACGACACGGCGGCAATCAGGAACGATCCGGCAAACGCGGCCATCCGTTCGGCGGGATATACCGGAAGCCCCAGTTTCGTGCCGCCGATTCTGCGCGGGTTTATATCGATATACGCGATGAGGTTTGCCCCGAAACCTTTCAGCAGCCTTCCGATTATCCGTCCGGTCGTGCCCGCGCCCTGTATAACGATTTTTTTATCTTTAAGGAGTTTGGCGAGATAAAAAGCCCGCAGCTTATGAAAATTTTTGCGCGAATATCTTTTGGACGTCCGTGAAAACCGGTCCGGGCGATCGCGCCACTGAAGCAGCGTTTCGGGAACCTTGGCCATGCGTATCCCAGCAAAAAACGCGCGCATCCACAGGTCGTAATCTTCCGGCCAGCCCGAATCGCGGTATCCGCCCAGTACGTCTATGTCCAGAATCTCCCGACGCATCATTACGGACGGATGCGGCATTGGACTTTCGACGAACATCTCACGTATAAAATCTTCGGGAGTCATGATGGAGTTTATCCACTTTTCGTATCTGCGGTATCCTTCTTTAATGCCGCCGCCGCCAAAAAGCCGCACCGCGCTTCCAACGATGCCCACATCCGGGTTATCCCTCAAAAACGATAGTTGACGTATAAAGCGGTCAGGCCGGCTTATGTCGTCCGCGTCCATGCGGGCGATGTATCCGCCGCCGCATAGCGAAAGTCCGAAATTCAGACAGTCCACGAAGTTGTCGCCGTCAAAACGGTGAACTTTCATGCGCGGGTCGCTTTTTGCGTATTGATTAAGGATGGCGGATGAGCCGTCGCGCGATGAATGGTCTATGGCTATTATCTCGAAGTTGTGGTACGTTTGGCGGAAAATTGAATCTACCGCCTCCGCCAGGTGCGGCATGCCGTTTTTAACCGGCAGGAGGACGGAAATCAACGCATTTTGCGTTTTATGGATAAAAGTCATAGATTAACATCATACGCTCTGCTAACTGTATTCCATGAGAATTAACTTAAAAGGGAGATAGACATTATGAGAGAAAAAATCGAAAGCGCGCTTGACGAAATAAGACCCATGCTTCAGGGCGACGGCGGCGACGTGGAACTCGTAGACGTTAACGATAAGGGTGTGGTGCTTTTAAGGCTTCAGGGCGCGTGTTCGGGATGCCCCAGCGCCGCCATCACGCTTAAGCAGGGAATCGAGCGCGCGATAAAGGAAAAGGTGCCCGAAGTTACGGCCGTCGAAGCGATCGAATAACATGCACGAAAAGATATTATCGGCTCTTTCCACCGTAAAATATCCGGGGTTCGATAAGGACATCGTTACGCTGGGCATGGTGGAAGAGGTATCCGTTAAAAGCGGCGCAGTTCACGTCAATATGAAGAAGCTCACAGCCGGGGATGATACGAAAAATGCGCTTGCAAGGGAGATCGGCCACGCCGTGTCCGAGCTTGGTTTTTCGGCCAAAGTCGTATTCGCCGGTTCGGCTTCAAGCGATGCGTTACCGCCGCCGCATCACGAAATGCCGCCGAAAAAAGAGATCAAAGACGTTAAATACATTGTTCCAGTGGCAAGCGGCAAGGGCGGCGTGGGGAAATCCACCACCGCCGTAAACCTTTCCGTTACGCTTGCGCGGCAGGGATTGCGGGTTGGGCTTTTAGACCTTGACGTTTACGGCCCGTCGATACCCACGATGCTGGGTCTTGAAGAGAGACATGCAATCAGCAAAGACCAGAAACTGAAGCCGGCTGAGAAACATGGTCTCAAGGTCGTCTCGGTGGGTCTTTTGATGGAAAAAGGCGCCGCGCTCATATGGCGGGGACCAATCGTGGCAAAGATGGTAAAGCAGCTTATTTACGACGTCGAATGGGGCGAGCTGGACTACCTTGTACTGGACCTCCCGCCCGGCACGGGCGACGTACAGATAACCATGCTTCAATCCGTGCCGATTTCGGGCGCGATGGTTGTCACAACGCCGCAGGATGTGGCGCTCAACGACGCGAGCAAAGCTATCAACATGTTCAGTAAAACCGAGACGCATGTTTTGGGAATCGTAGAGAACATGAGTTTCTTCATCTGCCCACACTGCGGCAAGGGGTCGGAAATTTTCGGCAAAGGCGGCGGAAAGCGAGAAAGCGAACGTACGGGCGTACCGCTGTTGGGGCAAATACCGCTGGAAGGGAAAATAACGCAAACAGGCGACAGCGGGAAACCGATAGCCCTTGAGGATGGACCAGTCGCGGAAATATTCAGGGGAATCGCTTTGAAAGTTACCGAATCACTGAAAACTGCACCGCTGACGGCCGGTTGAAATTTTTTAATTTTAGATATGGTATGCCAATATTTTTAAAAAAGTTGTAAAATGTGAGCTGAATATGAAAATAGCGGCGAAAGGGGTTTCCGATTTACCGCGCCGGAGGGGCGGTAAAATTAAAAGATAGATGGGTCAAATAACCACGCAGCGAAGCAGTCGAACTATCAATATTTCCAGTTTCCCGCATTTCCGTGAATTTTGCGGGGTAAACGATAATCAACTGAGATTCATAGAAAACTTGCTGGGCGTGGAAATCGTCGTACGCAACGGTTCAATAATAATCAACGGCGAAAATGAAGAAAACGCGCAGTGCGTTTCCGATCTTTTATTACAGTTCAACGATCTGATAGACGGCGGCGTAAGCCTGGGCATTGATGACATAAGGTTCATGGGCAGGTATTTCCGTGAACATTCAAAAATTTCCATTAAGGAAATGTTTTCCAAAGAGGTGAGAATAAAGACCACGAACAAGATAGTGATACCGCGCGGCGTAGCTCAAAGGGGTTATATCCACTCGCTGACGCATTCCGACGTGGTGATAGCCATAGGCCCCGCCGGTACCGGCAAAACCTATCTGGCCGTGGCCGTGGCCATATCCGACCTTTTGACTAAAAAGATAAGCAAGATAATACTCACCCGGCCCGCGGTAGAAGCTGGAGAAAACCTCGGTTTTTTACCGGGCGACCTGCAAGAAAAAATCTCGCCTTACCTGCGCCCCATCTACGACGCGCTTTATGAAATGCTTGGGGCGGAAAATCTGCACTCCATGATGGAGCAGGGGCAAATTGAGGTTGCGCCGCTTGCATATATGCGCGGCAGGACGCTTAACGATTCCTTTATCGTCCTGGACGAGGCGCAAAACTGCACGTCCGAACAGATGAAGATGTTCCTGACGAGGCTCGGCGCCGATTCGCGCGCGGCAATCACGGGCGACATAACGCAAATAGACTTGCCAAAGGGACGGGTATCCGGCTTGGTGGAGATAAAAAATATATTGTCAAAAATCAAGGGTATTGATATTATCCAGTTCTCCAAGCATGACGTTGTCCGTCACGAGTTGGTTGAGAAAATCATAACCGCTTACGAAGGACAAAAGGGGGAGGAGAACGAGGGAGGGTAACTTGTCAACACGGGAAGAAAACGATAAGAAGAAAAATCCGGCGGTCTCCGCGCAAAAAGCGGTTTTTGGCTTAGAGCGCGGAGGTATCGCAAAAAAGAGACAAGACGAAAACATCCTGTCGTCATCCGACAAGATGTTTTTCACCCTCTTCGGACTGTCTGTTCTGTTATTGTCGTTATTGCTTTTCGCGCCGTCCAGCGGGATTGCCCCGGAAGAATTCACCGAAGGCGAAGTTTCGCACCGCAACGTTTACGCCCCTGAGGACACCCTCGTCGAGGACACGTTCAGCACGGAACGCAACCGGGAGCTTGCCTACGAGTCCGTGCACGACATTTACGATCTCGACCTCTATTTTCTTAAAAATTTAAGCGGAAAAATCAACCGCGCTTTCGAGTTGATGAAACAGGGCTATGAAAAGAACGTACCGAAATCGTACGAGTTTGTCCTGGCCGAACTGGAAGGTACGGAGCTTGTGAAATTAGGCGACGGCTCGGATAAACAGTCCGAAATCCGAAAGGGCCACTACAATGCCATACTAAAGTACGAACTCTCCGAAACGTTCCTGAAAAATGAAAAAAAATTCGTCGAAACGCTTGGCATAAAACTTTCGGAAAACACTATGAAGGTGCTCAAGTGGCATCATTACAAACCGCAAATAGCCGGATGGCTTAACGACATACTCGACGACCTTCTGCATTCCGGCATAACGCCCAACAAGGAGTTCCTGCCCGCAACAAGCGTAAAGGGAATTACCATCATGGTCGTGCATGCAGCAGATACCGGAAAAAACAAAACCCCCGTAAAGCTGAATATGGTGTTCGACATGAAGGATGCCGTATTTTTTATCCGTACGCGCGTATCCTATCTGGTGTCCACGCAGTACCCTTCACTGCGGCGAGGGGTCATTAAAATCCTTCAGGCGCTTATACGGCCCAATCTGACGTATAACAAGGCGCGGACCATCGAGATAAAAAACGAGGCGCGCGACGCAGTTTCGCCGGTATTCCTTCAGGTCAAGAAGGGCGAACTCATAGTACGCAAGGGAGTAAAAACCACGTCGGAGCATCTGTTAAAACTGGAAAAAATCAGCGCGAAACTCAGCGGCGGAAGCCGCTTTGAATCCATAACGGGCTTACTGCTTTTCCTTATGCTGGCGCTTGGCGCGGCGTGGCTTTATATTTACAGATTCCTGCCCGATTTCGTAAAAGACAGGTCGAATGTCGTCTTGCTGGGGCTTATTTTTCTGGGGCAGGCGGCGCTGTTCCGGCTGTTCGGCGCGGGGGCGGAGGTGTTCGCAACCCAAAAACCGGGACTTGAGCTTTCGTCGTTCCTGTATGCGGCGCCTTACGGCGTGGCGCCCTTGCTGGCGGCGATATTCTTTTCCCGCGAGATTACGGCGCTCGTTGCGCTGCTTACCGCCTTGTCAAGCGGAATTTTTTTCCACCCCCTTAATAAATATCTGATGATAGCGGCCGCATGCGGGATTATCGCCGTATTCTACCAGGGACGCATCAAACGCCGCAGGGAGATATGGCACGTCGGATTCGTTTTCATGCTTACGAACATATCCGTAATTGCCATGGGCAATCTGCTTGGAAACGTAACGTTTATACCCATAGGGCTGGATAACATGATATTCGGCGTTTTAGGCTCGTTTTTGGTAGTAGCGTTAACGCATACTTTCCAGCCTCTGATAGAAATGTATTTCCCCGTAGCGTCCAACATCAAACTGCTTGAGCTGCAGGACCTCAACCATACGCTCCTTGCAAAGATGGCGGTGGTGGCGCCGGGAACCTATCACCACTCCGTCATAGTCGGCAACCTGGCCGAAGGAGCGGCGGAGGCCATAGGAGCAAACCCGCTGATGGCGCGCGTGGGTTCCTATTTTCACGATATTGGAAAACTGGAAAAACCGGAGTACTTCATAGAAAACCAGCTGGACGGCGAAAACAAACATAATGCGCTTAATCCGTCAATGAGCGCGATTGTAATAATTTCCCATGTGACCAGGGGGCTGGACCTGGCGAAAGAGTACAAGCTGATACCGCAAATACAGGACATTATAGCCGAGCATCACGGAACTCAGCTGCTCCGGATTTTTTATCAACGGGCAAAGGATCAGGAAAAACCGGGATCGGCGGCGGTTAACGAGGCCGACTTCCGCTACGCAGGTAGAACGCCCCGCACGCGCGAGTCCGCAATAGTGGCGCTGGCGGATTCCGTGGAAGCCGCCTCGCGGTCGCTTAAAAACCCCACCTCTTCCCGCCTGAGGCGGCTGGTGTTCAAGATGATAAACGACAAGTTCCTCAGCGGCCAGTTGGAAGATTCGCATCTTACGCTTAGGGATCTGAAAAAAATAGGGGATAGCTTTGAACATATACTTCACGGTATATTTCATTACAGGGTCAGGTACCCCGACGAAAAATTTGATGACGATACTGATGTTGACGGTGAGGCGTGGAATCAAAACGCCGAACCTCACAAGGATAAGAAGAAGACTTCGGCTAATATTAGACGAATTGGGTAACCCCGACGGGGAACTCTCCATACTTCTAACCGGCGGTTCCGAAATCAGGCGGCTTAACCGCATGTACCGGAACGTGCCGGAAGTTACCGACGTTCTTTCTTTCCCGTCGGCAGGCGGGCCCGGTCCGGCCACGCTTGGTGATATTATAATCTCCGTCCCGACGGCCAGACGGCAGGCCGGGGCGTCCGGCGTATCGCTGGAGAGGGAGCTGCTGTTCCTGCTGGTGCACGGGCTTTTGCATCTTTTAAAATACGATCACGAAAAATCGCCCGCAAAAGCGAAGGAAATGGATATGATGCAGCGTCGGCTTATGGACGCGGGGTACGGACGATGAAACATATATGGGCTCCGTGGAGGCTTGATTACGTGCTGGGACCCAAAGAAAAAGAATGCATATTCTGCTGCAAACCAAAACAGGACAGGAACAGGGACGGGGAAAACCTCATCCTTTACCGGGGCGAACTGAACTTCATCATTTTAAACCTCTACCCGTACAATAACGGCCACCTCATGGTAACGCCGTACAAGCATACGAGCGATATAACCGATCTTACGCCGGAAGAGATTCTGGAGATGGGGGTATTGATGATAAAAAGCGTGGAAATCCTCAAGGAACGTTTCAAGCCGCAAGGTTTTAATACGGGCATGAACCTGGGCTCAATCGCAGGCGCGGGGATCGAGGAGCACATACACATGCACGTAGTGCCGCGCTGGAGCGGCGACACCAACTTCATGCCGGTTATCGGCGATACAAGGGTACTGCCCCAGTTCATAGGCGATACGTACAACGCACTTGCGGAACGCTTCGCGGGGTTGTAATCCGCGATCATGAACAACTTATACCACTTTATCCCTGACATGGTTCGACAAGCTCACCATGACAAGTTTTGTCACCCTGAGTTTATCAAAGGGCTGAGCATGTCGAAGGGTTACATTATTTTTCATCATGACTGAAAAATGTTATTGACTCCGGCGATGCGCCAGTACGCGGCCATCAAGAAAAATTACCCGGACTGCGTACTGTTTTTCCGCATGGGCGACTTTTACGAAATGTTTTTCGCCGATGCGCGCACCGCGTCAAAAACACTCAACATCGCGCTTACGTCCCGCAGCGGTAATAAAGGCTCTTCCGAAGACAGGGTGCCTATGTGCGGCATACCGTACCACGCCCTCGAAAACTATCTGGCCAAGATGGTGGCCGGCGGGCACAAGGTGGCGATATGCGAGCAGGTCGAAGACCCGAAACTCGCCAAAGGAGTCGTAAAACGCGGCGTAACCCGCGTGGTGACCCCCGGAACGCTTACGGAGGATTATCTGCTGGATGAAAAGAAAGCGAACCATCTTGCGGCCGTCTGCGAAGACGGCGGGACGATAGGCCTGGCGGCGGCGGAAATTTCTACAGGTTCGTTCACC
>BTTC01000075.1:0-8247 GCA_036244935.1 bacterium
GGGGCGGGACCGAGAACATCATATACAAAACATTCGACTCAAGCCCTGCAAACAAAATGTCGCTTAAAAACGTGATGATGGATAACGAACCGGATATGCTGTTCCTGCAAATCGTACACGAAGACAACGGATTACGCGGTACGGTTTTCGTCAGAAATTCCGGTACTGAAGACAAGATAAGCGTAAACGCGAGGGGGGCGCGCGAACTTGAAAAGATACTTTCCAAAATACTCCGTGAAACGGTTTTGTTTCTTATGCAAAACATGAAAGACAAAACGAACCCTATGGGGGCGGCGGAGAGGTTGGCGCTGGAGACGCTTCACCACGGCGGCCAGCCTGAACCGGGGCTTTTCAAGACGATAGATTTCGACCGTCTGATATTTGAAATGGAGATAAAACAAAAATTGCTTAAAAGAAAAGACGGCGCTTTTGCGCTTACCGTTCTGGGGAGACAGCTTGTCGATTGACAATTTAAATATAGCGGATTTTTTTCCTGAACTCGGCAACTTCGCCCATCGCGCTATTTTCGGCGGCGTTACGCGCCCGTGGGATATTTTTGGAAAGATCCACGATTACATACTTGGGAATTTCCCGGACGGCCACGAGGAAAATTCTTTGCCGTACGGAATCGAGCTGCAAAAATCACACGACGGCGAAGGAATACTTTTTTGCGTCTCGCCGGTAAAACTTCAGAAAGACCTTCTATGCGCCTCGCTGAAAATCCGCATTGGAGCGGGTACGATTATAGAGCCGACGGCATGTATAAAGGGTCCGTCGCTTATAGGCGGCGGGTGTGAAATCCGGCATGGCGCCTATTTACGCGGAGATGTAATAGCCGGCGATGTCTGCACTCTGGGACATACAACCGAAATAAAGCGCTCCATACTTATGAACCATACGGAAGCGGGACACTTCAACTATATCGGCGATTGCGTAATAGGCTCTTACGTAAACCTCGGCGCAGGTACAAAACTTGCCAATTTGAAATTCCGCACGCCGGAAGATAAAAAAGCGGTGGCGTTCCCCGAGATAACGTTTACATACGAAGGGAAACGCATGAATACCGGCATTTCAAAGTTCGGCGCAATCATTGGGGACTATTGCGAAGCGGGATGCAATTCCGTATTTTCGCCAGCCGTAATGATGGGAGCGCAATGTTGGGTGTATCCGAATATAACCGTCCCGTCGGGATACTACCCGCCCAAAAGCGTTATAAGGGGCGGTCCAAAACGATAAAGCCGCACATCGGCGTTGTGCCGTAATGTCAGGAAATGGGGATTATCACCTTTGCCGTTGCGCCCGGTTCGTTCCTGTGGTTTTCAAGTGTTATGGTTCCGCCGTGATCCCTTGCGATCTTTAACGATATAACCAGCCCAAGCCCCGTGCCGCCTCTTTTACTGGTGATGAACGGGGTGAAAAGGTGTTTGGCTATTTTTGGATTTATACCCTTTCCGCTGTCAATAAATTCAATAGACATCATCGATTTTTTTCCTTTATCACCCGCCGTAGGAGCGGGAATAAGCGCCTTTCTGGTTTTCACCCGCAGCCGACCGCCCCGGGTCATGGTTTCCACGGCATTATTCGTAAGGTTCAAAAACAGCTGTTTAATTCGGTCGGGAGCAGTTTTGATAAGCGGCAGGCTTGGGTCGTAGTCCTTTACCACCGCAATATCCTTTTTAAGAAATACGGGCTCCTGAAGGGCCAGTATTTCATCCAGCGCCTGGTGGATGTTTATGTTTTTGCGTTTTTGGCGCTTTTCCTTTCCCAGGGAAAGCAGCTCGGTAACCATCGAATTTATCCTTTCGGTTTCTTTAACGATCAACCGGCTGTATTCCGCCATGTCGTCGTGTTCCTGCGCGATAAGCTGCGCTACCCCCTTTATGCCTCCCAGCGGGTTTTTTATTTCATGGGCCAGTCCAGCAGCCATCATTGACAGCATGGAGATTTTGCCTTCTTTTTCGCGTTCAAGGCGCAGTTCACGTTTCCCCAGGTTTGATCGCGCCGTAACGCACGCGCCGGTTTCGTTTTTGCCGAAATCTATGGGGTTTATGGCAAGATACGCGGATACGCTGTCGCTTCCCTTTTTCTTGATAACAAAATCATGGTTCATATACCCCACGCCGTCTTTGAACAATGTTCCCAGACGCGCGGTTATTTCCGGGACGTCCCTGAAAAGTGATCGCGCGGTTTTTTCGGCTTGACTGTTGGAGGGCAGTTTTAATATCTCGTAAAACGCGGGGTTGATAAAAACCACCTCCAGCTTGTTGTCGAATACGGCAAGCCCGTCCGGGAACGAAAGCAATATTCTAAGCGGGTTCATAATATGATTAATCTCCCTTTCGGCAAAGCATGGCGGCGCTGTTGTAACCGGCCATGAAGCAGTGATCCATGTTGCCTTTTTCGTAACGCCAGCCGCCGAATCTTCCTATGGACAAAATACCGTGTTTTTCAAGATAGCGTTTTATTATCTCAAGCGCCGCGTCCCGCTTTAGCGACGGTATCGGATAAAGACGGTTTATCTTCAGCTTCCAGCGTGTTGCGATCCTTTTTACATCGTCGCGGCGTATCAAGCGCGAGCGTACAAGCCCCTCCACGGTCTCGTCGATCACCGTCGCGCCGTTAACCATTTTTGTTTCGCCGAAGGAAACTTCGCACAAAAACGATGTCTGTGTTTCTGGATGCGGCACGTGGCTGGGCGAGTAATTTGAAAAATAGGTTACGCGGTAAAACGGAAACTTGCGTTCGGGGAAGTATACCCACGATCTTTTTGTTTCGATTTTCCGGTTTATCCCTATTCCAACCATCCATCCGCTGTTGAAACGCAGGTCGGCGGCGGCTTGTAAAACGTCGGCGGGAGGATCGACGATTATTTTTTTTATGAGTACGTCGAGCGGCGCACTGGTTATCAGATTCTTATACATCGCAAAGCTCCCGTCTTTGAACAACACTTTTCTATTTGCGGGGTCTATTGCCGCGGCCTCGTGGCGGAAGGCGATATTTTCAATAAAGGGTTCGGCGATGCGGCTGAAAAGCGAGCCGGTACCGCCGCCCTGCGGGAAGCGGAACCTGGCGTTGGGCCCCCAGGTTGTCTCATCGCCGCCGGTTTTAATGGAACGCACCAAAAACTTTAAAGAGGGCAGCGCAACGCGGCCGTCTATCCATCCGAATCCCATCCTATCCAGTGGGAAGGCCCAGAGTTTCCTGTTATGCGGCAGCATGAAATGTTTGGCGATGCCGACGCCGAGATTCTGGGAAACCCACTGTTCAAAATTTTTTGGCCGTCCCGACTGCCCTGCCCTACCCCTGTTTTCCGATACCTCCTTCATCCCCGCAAAACAATCTTCCATCGCCTTTTTGGGCAGCCTGTGGATGTTATTCTGCAAAGGGAAAGGTATAAAACGTCCGCTCATCATTACGTAACTTCGGCGCACGATTGTCAACGCGTCTCGCCCCAGAGTTTTTTCTACAAGTGAATTGAAAAAAGAGTTTTGCGAAAAAATCACGTGCCCGCCGAGGTCCCACGTAAAACCATTTTTATCCACCCTGCTTGATGAAAGACCTCCCACGCGGCGAGTCGCCTCAAAAATTTTCCATGATGGATGCTTTCTACGATAAAAATTATATCCCGCGCCGAGTCCCGCAGGACCCGCACCTAAAATTATCACCCGGTAACGCATTCAACCAACTTTAGATTTTAAAAAGCGTATCCGCAAGTTTTTGTTCATTTTATCACTTCCATTTTCTCGATATTTTGGCATAATACGGCATGGCCTCGACGCAAAAACGTACG
The DNA here is from genome assembly GCA_036244935.1 of bacterium. Lineage (GTDB taxonomy): Bacteria > Nitrospinota_A > UBA7883 > JACRGQ01 > JACRGQ01 > BTTC01. Next base: position 3,791 of record BTTC01000075.1, read on the forward strand.
ATGGGAATGGACCTCGGCGGTACCACCGCGTCTTTCATAGATATGGTTTCGCCGGATGAGGTTTTTAACGCCAAGACGATTAAAACGCCAAAAAACCTCGACGAATTCGTAAAATCGCTGGTAGACGTATTGCGCGGGATGTTATCGGCTAAAAAAAATCCCGCGCCCGCAGGGATCGGCATCGCGATTGCCGGTCAGGTAAACCCTCAACGCAAGAGCGTAATTTTTTCACCGCACCTTCCCATTAAAAAGGAGTACCCGCTGGGCGCGGAAATAGAAAAGCAGATAGGTCTGCCGGTTTTTATGGAAAACGACGCAAACGGAGCAGCCGTAGGCGAAAAGATTTACGGCGCCGCGCAGGGAATGGATGATTTCATATCGATAACTCTGGGTACCGGCCTGGGGTCGGGAATTTTTGCAAACGGAAAACTTGTAACCGGATACATGGGCGCGGGCGGCGAAGCGGGACATATGGTGATAGACCCGAACGGGCCAAAGTGCAACTGCGGCAATAACGGATGTCTTGAAACTTTCTGCTCAGGTCATGCGCTTACCCGCATGGCCCTTGAACGTATGGGGGAAGAAAAAACCGGCAAGGAAATATGCGAAGCCGCCGTGGCCGGCGACGAAACGGCCATCGCAATTTTGCGCGAGGCGGGCGAAAGACTGGGCGACGGGCTTGTCTCGCTTGTAAACCTTTTCAATCCAGAGGGGATATTTTTTTGCGGCTCCCTTGCGAACGCCCCTGACATTTATTTTGAACCGGCATTCAGGAAGGTAAGGGAAAAATCGTTCGGAACATCCGGAAAAAAACTGCCGCTTGCGGTATCCCCCTTGAAGGATAACATCGGCGTGATCGGCGCCGCGGCGCTTAGCGCCCTGGCGTAACCGGCCGCGCCGGAGTTGATGTTTTTTATTCCCCTTGCAGGCAATGTATTTAGGGGGTATTGCGCCGGTTTGATGGTCGGTATTAAACTAATAATAGAAGGTTAACCCGCTTTCTTCATGAATAAAGCGGTTAAATGTTTTATGCCAGATGGACGCCATAAGTAGAGTTAAAGTGAAGTTGACAAACCGATCATCATGGTTCGACAAGCTCACCATGACAAGTTTTGTCACCCTGAGCCTGTCGAAGGGTTAATGTTATAACTCTCTATGTATGATGCCAATTAAGTAGGGGGGTTTTACCATGCCGGAATCAACACAACAGGGAGAAAACGACGTTTTACTTGTTGTTGACGTTCAAAACGATTTTTGTACGGGCGGCGATGAGGTGGTTCCTGTAATAAACCGGCTGGCGCGTATATTCCCGCACGTGATACTGACGCAGGACTGGCATCCGGAAGGCCATCAATCCTTCGCCTCGTCGCACGATGGTAAAAAACCGTTTGAAATTTTCAAGGCCTCTTATGGCGACCAGGTGTTGTGGCCCGATCACTGCGTGCAGGGAACCTCCGGCGCGGATTTCCACCCCGCTTTGCAACTGGCCGGCGGCGAGCTTATATTGCGGAAAGGGTTTCGACGCGAGATAGATTCCTATTCGGCGTTTTACGAAAACGATAAAAAAACCGCCACCGGTCTTGCCGGGTATCTACTGGAGCGATGTATAAAACGTCTTTTCATTACCGGCCTTGCCACGGATTTCTGCGTTTTTTATTCTGCGGTTGACGGCAAAAGTTTGGGGTTCGAGGTTTTCGTCATAGAGGATGGCTGCCGGGGCATTGATATGGAAAACTCCGTTAAAGCGGCATGGGAAATGATGGAAAAAGCCGGAGTGAAAAGGATCGGTGAATCGGAAATACCCGATACCGCGACGGCGTGAGGATGCCGGTGGGCAATCATACAAACCCTTCGCTCGTAACCGATCTTTACGAGCTTACGATGATGCAGGGCTACCTGCGCGCCGGGCTGAATAAACGCGAGGCGTGCTTCGATCTTTTTTGCAGAAAAAACCCCTTCAAGGGAGGGTACGCGATTGCGGCGGGACTGGAAGACGCGCTGGGATTTCTTGAAAGCATACGGTTTTCCGGCGAAGACATTCGATACCTCGAAAGCGTAAAACTCTTCGACAAGGATTTCCTTGAATATCTAAAAAATTTTCGCTTTACGGCAGACGTTTATGCAATAAGGGAAGGAACGCCCGTTTTCCCTATGGAGCCGATCCTGCGGGTCCAGGGTCCGCTGGATCAGTGCCAGTTTGCGGAGTCCGGTCTTTTGAACATTATAAACTTCCAGTCGCTCATAGCTACAAAGTCCGCGCGCGTTTGCCGGGAGGCGGGCAAAGATAATGTAAATGTATTCGAATTCGGTTTGCGCCGCGCGCAGGGGGATGTAGGGGCGCTTTCAGCTTCACGCGCAGCGTACATCGGCGGGTGCGCCGCCACGTCAAACGTCGCGGCTGGAAAAATGTTCGGCATACCGGTGGGCGGCACGCACGCGCACTCATGGGTGATGGCCTTTGAAAGCGAGCTGGAAGCATTCAGGAATTACGTAGAAAACTATCCTGAAAACTCCATCCTGCTCATCGATACATACAACACTTTAAAAAGCGGCATGCCAAACGCGATCAAAGTGGGACTCGAAATGAAACAGCGCGGTGAAAAACTAAAGGGAGTGCGTCTCGACAGCGGCGACCTTGCCTACCTGAGCAGGGAGGTAAGAACGATGCTGGACGAGGCGGGACTGAAAGAAAGTTTGATTGTATGCTCCGGCGAACTGGATGAATACGTTATTCACGACCTTGAATCGCAAGGAGCAAGGATAGACGTTTACGGAGTCGGCACAAAACTCGTTACGGGAGACGGCGACCCGGCGCTTTCCGGCGTATACAAGCTGGCGGCGCAGCGTTCAGAGGTGGGCGAGTGGGAATTTACACTGGAAATTTCAGACAGCGCCCAAAAATCCACGCTGCCATGTATAAAACAGGTGTGGCGTATGCTGGATGAAACCGGCGGAATGATGGCGGACATTATCGAGGTGGACGGAGAAAATCCGGATTTTTCCAAGGGGGTGTTCGGCGACGGTATAAAAAATGTAGAACCGCTTTTAACGCTCGTTATGAGTAAAGGCGAGATAAAGAAAAAATTGCCCACGCTCAAGGAAATACGCGAAAGGGCGCGCGTGGAGCTTGATAAACTGCATCCCGCCATAAAGCGTCTAGTGAACCCGCACGAATACAAGGTAAGTCTGGGCCCGAGGCTGACGAAGGAAACCCGCCGACTGCTCAACCAGAGCCGCTGACCGTGCGTAATGGTTCCATCACATCATGTGTTGCACCGGTTTGCTCCATGCTCCGGCCAGAATAAGAACCAGGAATAAAACCAGCATCGCAAAATAAAGAATCTGGGCGGCATCCCATTTATCCGATGGCTTTGAAAGGTACGGCAATCCGAAAAGCGACAGAAAAATGACCGGCGGGATTGCCAAAAGTATCCACATGCCGAACCAGTTTTCGAGCGTGTATAAAAACAAAAACGGCCATGGGGGTTTTGTCCACTCCACACCCGAATACGGCGCATCCAGCAGCGGGGGCGTGTAAAAAACAGCCGCAATAACGATCACACCGAAAGCGATAAGTGAATATCCGGCAAGTCCGCGCAGGTGGCGGCCAAAGGAACTTGTTTGAGCAGGTTCGCCATGCGCCGGGTTGCGCGGTGAGATTTTTAATATTTTTACGCACAGGAGGTGAACAGATACAACGATTAAAAGAACGGCCGGCAGCAGTACTGCGTGGGCAACGAAAATTTTCAAAGGTACGTTACCGGAAAAAAGCAGGTTGTTGACGTAGCCGCCGAACGGCAGCATATTGTTTGTCCAAAGGACGTGTCCGAGCGCCTCGTACCCTTCCTGATCCCATTTAAGTACGCTGCCGGTAAAAAAGAATCCGGCCGCCACCGCCGCAAGTAAAATGCCGGCGTTCCATGTTATTCTTCGCTGACCGTGATAGGACTTGGACAAAACTACCCGCGTGGCGTGAAGGATAATCAGTATTATAAAAAACTCGGACGAAAGCGAATGCACAGAACGGATGATCGAAAGCAACCACGAGCCGTCGATAAAAAGCATCGACTGGTGGGCGCCTTCAGGGGACGGCTGGTATCCGAAATAGGCGAGTATGACGCCGCTTATGAAAAGAAGCTTGAAGACAGACAGCGATATGCCGCCCAGCGAATATCCCAAACGGTTTGCGTGATCCGGTATCGGATAATCGATGGAAGTCTTTATGTCTACGGGTATCACGGTTTTACCCTGCCGGGAGCGTAACGTATAACCAGTCCGGCCATGATGAGGATAATCCCGAAGACCGCACCGGTTGCGCGGTACTTCAGTTTAGCGGTTTCCTTCACAGCCTTGTGCTCGGCGGCTTTTGCGGCGTTCGGCGCTGCCAGCTCCCGATCATCATGTTTTTCGACCTGCTCCTGCCCTGTATGGTCGTCGTTGTGCTCCTCAACGGTTTT
>BTTC01000076.1:0-8217 GCA_036244935.1 bacterium
GGCTTCGTTGAATTCCGGTTTAAGATCAAGCGGCGTCATTTTCAGGATTTCGTCTTGTGAATAGCCGAGGTTACGCAGCGCGCCGGAATTGACGTACTGGAAGCGGAGCGTTTCGGGATCGAACATGTATATCTCGTTAAGGCTCAGGTCGAGCACATTCACAAGCCTCATGCGATCCATCTCCCTGCGCTTGCGATCGGTGACATCCCGGATTGCCGCCGTAAAGAATCTGATTTCATTTTTACCTACGATTGTCTCCTCTATACGCAGCTCGATGGGAAATATCGATCCATCCATGCGAAGGCCTTCCATCTCCATCCAGCGCCCCAGTATTTTCGGCCTACCGCCCATGAGGTAACGCTTCATACCGGCAGTATGATATTCCCTGTACTTCTCTGGAATAAGGACGTCGAGTTTTTTACCGACCAGCTCTTCCTCCTCGTAACCGAAGATGCCGCAGAGTTCGTTGTTTACGGAACGGATATGAGAATCCACGCCGATGCTGATGATCCCTTCACCAACGGTATTTATGATGGCGCGTGTTTTCTGCTCGGAGCTTTTCAGCGCTTCCTCCGCGCGCTTGCGTTGAATGGTTTCTCCCATGTGTTTGGCGATTGTTTCGATCATGCCCTTTTTCTCCCGCATAAACTGCCGTTCGCAGTTTTCAAGCTCTTTCGCGCCAAGACAGCAAACCTCCAGCGTGCCGACGGTCTCGGCTCCTACATGAATCTCCGCCGCTTGTCTCCAGGACGTCTCTTCGTAATTTGTTGTGCTGAATTCCTTGCCGTAAAGTTTTGCGCGGGCGCAAATAACGTTGGGCAGCATCCAGCATGAAGGAACAAGATTGACCACTTCATTTATCACCTCTTCCCATGAAAATTTCTGCGATCCTAAAACGCTGGAAATTGAGTAAAGAACGTTCAGCTCCCGGACGCGTTTGCTAAGCTCGCGGCCACGGGCCTGCAGTTCGGCGGTGCGTTTTCCAACCCTTTGTTCAAGCTCGTCGCGGATTTTTTCAAGCGATGCCTCGGCATCCTCCCTCTGCGACAGCTCGGCCTGCAGCGCCTCTGTTTTGTCCTCTATATCGCGCGTTAACTCATCCTCGCGTATAATGACTTTCCCGGCGAAGGGTCGTATCAGAAGAATGGTGCCGCTTATACCGAAGATCAGCAGGAAGGCTATGGTAACGCCCGTTCTGGCAACCAAACGCGTGACCGGCGCATAAAGCTCGTCCCGATTTACAATTGCGGCGACACCCCAGTCACTTCCCCCAACGGGGCTGTAGGCGATGACAAGGGAAGTTTCATTGTAATCGTCGACGTTCAGCGTACCTACGCCCTCGCTAACGGCGCGTTTAATTGCCTCTTCCATGGGTGAGTTTTCAGGGATTTCATCACCGCCGGTGATGTCTCTTATCTTCAGGTCGAAAAAAAGCCGGACCCGGTCGGATTCCACCTTACCCAAAGCAATCTCGCCGGTATTCCCAAGCCCCGTATAATCTTCAACGATTCTTTGCAGGTCTGCGATTTGAAACGCTACTATATCGGTACCGATTCTTGCGCCCTGCCTGTTGATAATAGGGGCTCCGACAATGATATATGATTCATTACTACGAAGCTTAATCGGCCCTTTCAGCACTGTTTCCAGGGAGTCCCTACCCGGCATGGACCAAAGCACATCGGGGATTGGCAAACCCACCCTCACCAGTCCACGTCCCTGCGGGCCAAGACGGGTGATGCCAACCGCGCCGGGCGAAATGCCAAGCGCATTTTTGAGCTTGCCCTTTGTGAGTTTTACCAGTTCGTCCAGACTGATCCCGCCCCGGATGTACTCCTCCAGTTTTTCGCGGATACGGGTGCGGCTTGCAATCTGCAGGGCGATATAATTAATTTTTGAAAGATATTCCTCAACAGCCAGGGCTTTTGTTTTGGTTGCGAATACGAGGTTTCTTTTATTATCCTCTTTGGCCCGCAGATATAAAGGAATGCCTGTAATAAGGCCGACGGTGATTCCTGTAGCCAGAATTCCCAGAAGCGCAAACGTGATTATCTTTTTTTGTAAATTCTTGGTTGTGTCTTTTCTATCCATTACCCGCCTTTTAACCGACAAAAAAAGCCACCAATCCACAAACGCCTAAACCTGACCTCCAAAGCGCCTCTGCAAAAGAAAACCGGCAATCGGCAATTTTTCCATCCTGCTCATGGGGCGCACGCAAGATGCGAATCCTTCCCGATGGAAAACTAAAAAGCTAGTAAGATATTTCCCGCGCCATTATCCGCCGGGTTTTCAGCTCCGATTTGAAAAAAGCCGCCTTGCATAACCAATAGCACAATTGGGTCACCTCTCTATCCGATCAATTTTATCCAATTAAAGCGCGAGGAGCAAGGAAAACCGTAGTTTTTACGAATGTTCAGGTTTTTGGATACTTGACTTTAACCGCCTTGATTTCGGCCAGCATCGCCGCCACGTCGCCCGTTACAACTCCCATCGAAACGGATGCGTCAACAAATTCCCAAAGTTTCTCAAGCTGGTCGAAAGGATCGGGATAATCCTTGCCCCGGTCTCCCTTGTACTTTTCGGGATCATCGTTACCCGTGGGATCAGTTGTGATGGTCTGCGCTGCGGAATCGTATATCTGATCCGCCGGCAGCTGCTGCGTTATCGATTTCCCGTCCGATCGCGTCAGCTCTGCGGCATCCAGTAAAACCCTTTTAGCCAGTATTGCGGCATCGTTCGTACCTGGGATGTCGTATTGCGTAAAGCCCGCAGGAACCGGCATCTTAAGCGAATAACCCTTGTCCAGTATGCGGTCGTCTGCCCGCCTTACGATTATCGAAAACGTTTGATCGTGCCTTTCCATTGTTATTCATATCCTCCCAGATACATCCTGCTGTTATTGCCGGCTGCCACCTTGTAATAAAGCGTCTGCGCCGTCTTGATCGGCGATTCGATTGTTAACCAGCCCTCCACCGATGTCGCGCCTCCGACGGTCAGGGAGTTTTTATGGTTTGCGGCAAGCGTTGAAGTCGGCCCCAGATATAATTGCGCGTCGGTTCCCGTAGAATTTTGAAGCCTCGCATGTCCGTGAAACTTTTTAGCCGTGGGAGGTAGCCAGTCGACCAGAGTGCCGTTAAGCGAAGTCGCGGTTGCTGCCGTCAAGTTTGTTTTAAGTACCGCATCGTGAATGTGTATGCAATCCCCCTCGTCAACGAAGTCCGTTACGTCCACATCGCCGCCCGCGTCGCCCACGCATCGGAGATACGTTCGGATCAAAACGCCATCCGTTGGTTGCGCCGGTTCGGTCGTGTTCGAGGCGCTTACTGCCACGGAAATATCGCCCGCCGCTGGAGCTGACGTAGGCGTATAAACCTTGCTCCCGTCGTAATAGATTCCCAGCCAATAGATGTTGCCGGTTGTTTTACCTGCCTGCGTTGTGTTTTTTGAAATATCCGCCCATGTCGACCCGTCAGAGAATTTATATGGAAACGTTATTTTTACGGTGTCGGCGTCGACGTATTCCAGTATGGCGGTTTCAAGCGCGCGCTGGACTTCGTGATTAACTTGAACCTCGTCCCAGCTTGTACCGTTATCGTAGAAAAGTTTTTGCGCGTCCGTTGCGTAATAAAACCGCTGGGCGGCGCCCGCTGCCGGTCTGCCGGACAAAGTTCCCGAAGTTACCCTGCCGGGATCGAGCAAAGACAGGTTCTCATCGTATTCGGTTTTGTACTGGCTGCCCAAAACGCTTGTTTTGAGGCCGTTGGCTAAGGTGTTTTCAACAGTCATAAATTATTTTCTCCCTTTAATTTCATACAACATGACACGAAAGATAACCGAAAATACCGGTCACGGTAAATACGGATTGAATGATCCGGTGGTCAATAATGGTTGTGCGTAAAATGACGTTACTGAGCGCTTTGGCGCAGCTTGGGATATTTTTGGTAAGATTGTGAAACAATGAACAAAAAATTGAGCGACCTCGCGGCGATCATGGACAGGTTGAGGGAGGAAGACGGTTGCCCGTGGGACCGGAAACAGACTCATAAAAGCCTTAAGCCGTATCTCATAGAAGAAGCCTACGAGGTTATCGAGGCCATAGAGTCCGGCGACGACGCGGCATTGAAGGAGGAGCTTGGCGATCTTTTATATCAGGTAATTTTCCATTCGCGTCTTGCGAAAGAAAAGGGCAAGTTTGGCATTGAAGACGTAATCGCAATCGTTTGCGAAAAGATGGTGCGGAGGCATCCCCACGTTTTCGGCGATTCCAGCGTTAAGGATTCCGATGAAGTTCTCCGCAAGTGGGAGGAGATCAAGCAGGCTGAAAAAAAACGCGCATCGATACTGGACGGCGTTCCGGCGCAGCTTCCATCCCTGATGAGAGCCATGAGGCTGCAGGAAAAAGCGGCGAGGGTCGGGTTCGACTGGTCGACTTCTGAAGACGTATGGAAAAAGGTTGAAGAGGAATGGGAGGAGCTTCAAACGGCAAGAGGGCGCAGCAACCGTAATGAGATGGAAGAGGAGATCGGCGATCTTATAATTTCACTGGTAAACCTGGGGCGTTTTATAGGCGTGGACGCCGAGGAGGCTTTAAAAAAATCCATTAAAAAATTCGTCCGCAGGTTTCACGCCATAGAAAAGGAATTTGCCGCCAAGGGAAAGGATATAACAGCCGCCACGCTTGGCGAGATGGAGAAAATCTGGGTAAGGGCGAAAGAGGCGGAGAGAAAAGAAAACTGAAACCGGCGCCACCGCTCCTGAATAAGAAAAACAATAATATCGTGTTACCGGGGCAATAACTTATAAAATGATGTTGTCTTTTTTATCATGAAAGCGCTTAAGGATATTTATTATGGGCCTGAGTTTTTCCGTAAGCTCGCCGGTGAATTGCATTCTGTTTATCCCAGGTTAAAAGCGGAAAGTTTTTACCATGCCGCAATCGACGGCCTCGACAACCTTGAACTGAAAGAACGCATGGTCAGAACTTCGCAAACCTGCAAAGCTTTTTTGCCCAAAAACTACCGGAAAGCCCTGGATGTTTTGTACGCGCTTTCGGAGAACATTAAGCCCGATTTCTCTTACATATTCATTCCTGATTTCATTGCACGTTACGGACTGGACGAATACGACCTGTCGCTTGCCGCGCTGAAACATTTCACCAGATTTGAATCTTCCGAATTCGCAATTAGAGTTTTCCTGCAAAAAGATTTTAATAAGACAATAAAACTGATGCGGCAATGGTCGGAGGATGAGAATCTTCATGTGCGCCGGCTTGCGTCCGAAGGCAGCCGCCCCCGCCTGCCGTGGTCGTTTCGGCTGAATAAAGTTATTGAAGATCCATCCCTCACGCTCCCGATACTGGAACGGCTTAAAGCCGACAAGGAAAAATACGTGCAGAAATCAGTCGCCAACCATCTTAACGATATTTCCAAAGACAATCCCGAATGGATGCTTGCCTTGATGGAAAAGTGGAATCTGCAAAACGGGAACACGGCATGGATCATAAAGCGCGCGTCCAGAAGTTTGATAAAAGAAAGTCACCCGCGGGCTTTGGCCCTGTTCGGTTTTACAAAACGCCCGAAGATTTCATTGGAGCAGTTCAGGCTCGACAAAAGGCGTGTCACCATCGGCGGAGAACTCCGATTTTCCTTCATATTAAATTCACGGGCACGCGGAACCCAAAAGCTTGTCATCGATTACAAGATTCATTATGTGAAGAAATCCGGCGGCACGCGGCCTAAAGTTTTCAAGCTGCGCGAAGTTGATCTTCCCCATGGTCTGTCCGTTAATATCGATAAAAAACATCTGTTTCGGAATTTTACAACGCGAAAACATTATCCGGGGAAGCATGGAGTTGAAATTGTAATCAATGGGCAGAGTATGCTGACTCGCGGTTTCCAATTGACAGCTGAATCGGCGCAGGCGCTCATATATTGATTTCCTACCAGAACGCGACAGCCTCGAAGGCCAGTGCGTTGTTGTCCTTTTTGGTTCCCCGCTCGTCATTCCACTGGTATTCGCCTTTTATCTGGAAGTTGTCCAGAGGATGCAGTGCGAAGCCGATGGATGTCTCCGTTTTGCGGTTGTCGGTTTTTTCTTCGTCGTTATCATACTGCCCGTAACGCACGGCAAGTTCCACAAGCGAAGTTACGCGGGAGCTTAACTGCGCGTAGTAGCCGGAGACTCTTTTGTCGCTGCCCGTAACCGATGACGCCTGTTCGTCCTTTCCGCTTACATACTCACCGATAAGAACAGGGAACATCGCGTTGCCCGTTATCACGTCCGCGTCAATCCTCATGTGCGCGCCAAAGCGCGTGGATTCATAAGCGTCATTGGAATCCCACTTTCCGCTGATGTAGGAACCGCCGATGTTGAATCCCTCTATCAGGCCGTCAAGCATAAACCGCGCGCCCAGCGATTTTCCCTCGTTGCCGCCTGCCTTGCTGTCGCGCGATATGCCGCCGTTTTTCGCGTCGCCGTTTATGTATAGTATGTCAAGTTGTCCAACGCCGCTAAAGGCGTTGCTGAACCCGATGCCGGTGGCCGACCATGTGCCGGGTATGATGCCGCCGGATTTCATCACCTTCGGGCGCGTGACAAGTTTATTTTTGAAGCCGGGGTAGCTGAGATACTCAATACCGAACGGCACGTAATAAACGCCCAAATATCCCCTGAAATTTTCTACGGGCATTATGCTTAACTGGGAGCTGTCTATCTTTATCTCGCCGCTCCCGCCGTCCCTCTCCCCCGTATCCCTCAAGCGTGGAAAGTGCTCGTACTCTATCTCCGATGAAAGGAATACCATCTCGTTTATCGGCACGCCCATCCAAACGGTTATTTTATGCGCGTCCATGGTCGAGTTCGCCCCTTCCGCGTCCACATTCTCAAACTCGTAATAGCCGTGCCACTGCACTTTATCCGCGCCGGATGCCGCGAAAGTTGAACCCACGTCGAACCCGCCGTCTTCCTCTGCCGATGCGTCGCCCCATGAAACCGCGGCAGCGACCATGAATACGATAATCACTTTTACAGACCAATTATAAAACATCTATTATCCCCTTTCAGTTTTGATTGTGAGAATCATTATCAATATTTTGGGGATTCTAGTTTGCTTTGCGGGAGGTGTCAACTATTTTTTTGCCCTGTGTGGAAAATACGGAAAACGGAAAAACGGGTAGTGAAATTTCAAGGAAAACAACTTCGATTATGACTTGCGGCAAGGGGGGGGGAAATCATGGTTAGAAGTTATGGTAGACTTATGGATGTAAGATACCACTGGTACCGCGCGTAAATATTGGTTTTTATTGGATCAGGCTGCGCGGTGACGCCCACTTGTAAAACTGCATGCAATCCGGTTACATCCTGCCGGTTGATTTCCAAAAAGGAGATGCTGCCAGATGAAAAACGACCGCGCAAAAGCGGCTGAGGTTTCCGAAATAACATCCCGGCGTGAATACAAGCACGGCTTTCGGACCGACGTGGAAGCCGATGTTTTGCCGAAAGGTTTAACCGGGCAGACGGTACGCGCGATATCGAGCAAAAAAAACGAACCCGGCTGGATGCTGGATTTCCGCCTTGAAGCGTTTGCGCGGTGGAAAAAGATGACACCGCCAACATGGGCCAATATAAAATTCGACCCAATAGATTTTCAGGATATTTCGTATTACTCGGCTCCCAGGCCCAAGGAGAAGCTTAAAAGTCTTGACGATGTCGCGCCGGAGATACTCGAGACTTTTGATAAGCTAGGCATCCCTTTATTTGAGCGGAAGATGCTGGCAAACGTTGCGGTAGACGCAATTTTCGACAGCGTCAGCGTCGCCACCACGCATAAAAAAAAACTTGCCGAAAAGGGGATAATATTTTGTTCCATTTCCGAGGCCATACGTGAACACCCGGAACTTGTAAAAAAATACATGGGTTCCGTCGTGCCGGTTGGCGATAACTTTTATTCCGCGATGAACAGCGCGGTTTTTTCGGACGGTTCGTTTGTCTACATTCCGCCGGATACCGAATGCCCGATGGACCTTTCCACTTACTTCCGCATAAATACGCAGGAGACGGGACAGTTCGAAAGGACGCTTATAATCGCCGACAAAAACAGCAAGGTATCCTACATAGAAGGCTGCACCGCGCCGATGTTCGATACGCGGCAGCTTCACGCGGCCATCGTGGAGCTTGCGGCGCTGGACAACGCGGAGATAAAGTACAGCACCGTCCAGAACT
>BTTC01000077.1:0-8169 GCA_036244935.1 bacterium
GAACCCGCCCCCGCAAGGACGAGCGCCGGGCCGTCGAGATGCGAAGCCGCGTCGGCCTGCTTTTCGTTTAGCGAGGCGTTGGTTTTCGTTCGGCTTTTCTGCATGTGCGGGGTGGAATCCATTCCACGTTTATTTGCCGCCGATGATGGCGTCGAGGTCTTTTTGAATTTTTGCGAACGGCTTGTGTCCACGGTACACTTTGACGACCTCCCCGTCTTTTCTGATCACCGTAGTCGGCGTACCGGAAACGCCGAAGCTCTTTGCCAGCTCATGGTCTCTTACCACCTTTGCTTTTACGGCTTCCCGCATTTTGGGATCATCTTTTATGGCGGCGTAGCGGGTTTTGAGGTAATCGTATATCCTTTTTTGGTTGTCGAACAGCTCGAATCTTGTCTTGAGGTAGGCTTCCCTTCCCTCGTAATAGGCAACCGAACCGGCGTAAACCACCGCCGATGGCGACATTTCGTGGCTCGGTATTATGTAATCCCGGAAGACTATATGAACGTCCGGGTATCTTTTCATTATCTCCTTCAAAGTCACCTCGAACTTACCGCAATAGGAACACTGGTAATCGGAAAAAAGCTCAATCCGCACCGGCGATGACGGATTGCCCCAGCTTGTCATCGATTCCGCGCCGGCTGCTGCCGTTTTCGCCGCCTCCCCATCCATCGGCACGTAAAACACAAGGAAGGATGCAATCAATACCGGCAGCGATGCCAGACGCCACCATCTCCTTGAAGATGCGGGGTACGCCGTAAAAAAAAGCAGCGCGTTAAGCATCGCCACAAGCGCGAATTGAGCCATGCAAAGTACGCATACGGCCATAATCACATAAAGCTGCAGGTACAGGAAATGAAACTCCGCCCCAAGAAGCAGCGCCCCGAAAATCCCTGCCCAAGCGCGGCGGATTCTGAAAAGTACTATCCATGCAATGCAGGATACAACACCCCATACGCCGAGCGGTATCCCCAAAATTTTCGAGTAAGCGGAAGCCTGCACCTGACTGCATCCCGCCGCCGGTCCGCCGCATAGCGACTGTACGGCAGGCGACGCGCTCTCCAGCAGGGTGGTTATGCTTACTACAACCCCCGCTGCCGCCAGAAAATAGAAAATTAGTGGGATATACCTATGGTTTGATTCCATTACGGGGTTTACGCTTTATCCTAAATCTTGCAGTTGAATTTTTTTCATTTCCGGCCGTGGTTCATCCTTTTATACACTCAGGACGACAAGTTTTGTCACCCTGAATTTTTCGAATGGCGATACGCATTTTTGTTTATTTGCCTTGATCTTCCTCGCCCGCCGATTCTTTGCCTGCTTTTTGGCCGTAATGTCCCAGAATGGCTTTTTCCTCGCCAGACGTGGGATTTTCAGGATCGTCAACCGGTGGCGACTCAAGGATATATTCAAGCGTCGCGGATGTAATTACCTGCCCGGAGCCCGCGCGCATCAGTATGGCTTTGGGTAAAAGCACCTTCCTGCCCGATATGCCGACCGTTCCGCCGATCTCCGCTATGAGGTAACGGACGTCGCCGGATTCTCCATTGCACAGAAGATCGTAAACCGGCGCGACGAATTTACCCTGGCAGTCAATAATCTCGTACCCCGCCAAACGCCACTCGAACGGCAATGTCAATCGTTTTTCATAAGCGCGCACCAAGCCCATGAAGGAATTCTAACACAAAGTATTTTAGTCGGTTTGGACGGAGTTTCCGGTATAAAATACCGGGGCAGGAAAGGAGTCAGATGCGAAAAACGAACTTGCCGTCACTGAAAAAACTTAAAACAAAAGTGGGACACGCGACCAAAAGGTCATCAAAAACCGGATGCACGGTTTTGCTTTTCGATCCTCCGGCTTTGTGCGGCGTTCATACAGCCGGCGGTGCGCCGGGAACGCGTGAAACCGATCTGCTTGATCCTACCTGCATGATGGACGAAATCCATGGATTGCTGCTTTCCGGCGGGAGCGCGTTCGGCCTTTCGGCAGCCGACGGCGTTATGAGATTTCTGGCTGAAAGGGGGGTGGGGTATCGAATCGGCGGCGACAGAATACCTGTAGTTCCCGCGGCTGTAATATACGACCGCGGCGTGGGAAAGCGGGACGCGCCAACTCCGAAAGACGGTTACCGGGCATGTAAAAACTGCGCTTACGACTCTATTGCACAGGGACGGGTCGGCGCGGGATGCGGCGCCACCGTCGGAAAATTTTCCGATAAACTGATGCCGGACCGCGGCGGACTTTCCGTGCTTTGCGAAAAGTTTTCAAACCGGATCAGCGTAGCCGTGGTGATGGTCGTGAACGCTTTGGGCAATGTAATCGATCCTGCCAGCGGCAAACCGGTTGCCTGCGCTAGGGACAAAAAAGGAAACGTAAAACCTTTCAACAGCATATCCGGAAAAATCGCGCAAGGAGCCAATACGACCATAGGCGCAATCGTAACGGATGCGGCGCTGAGCAAACAGCAGGCCAAACGTATAGCGATGATGGCGCATGACGGCTTGGCGAAAAGTATAAACCCTTCGCACACCCTTTACGACGGGGATACGATATTCGTAGCGTCCACCGGCGGCAATAAAGCGGACGTTAACGCGCTTGGAATCTTTTGTGCGGAAATTACCGCGCGCGCGGTGATAAAGGCGGTTACGGTTTGATGTCCTGGTTTTTTATATCGGTTTTTATCTTGAGCGCCATGCCGGATAATTTTTCCAAAACTTTTTTCATTGTACCTTCCGGGCAGTACTGGTGGAAGACCATGAATTCGGCTATGCCGTGTATCTTCTGCAAATCGATCGCTCTATCGATCTGAGCCCGGGTAACTCTTTCATTCAATACCAGCCACTCGCCAAGCCGCACCATGCCGATACCTTTGTGTTTGTTGTAGGCTCTTGAAAAATTGTCGCGGGTCATTATGTTCAATTCGTCAAACAGCGTGATTACGTCACGGCCGGTTTGCCGGTATTTTTCGTAAATCATTTTTTTCTGGTCTTGCGTAAGGAAACCCCTTTCAGCCAGAGTGTCGCAAAACTTAAGGTGGAGCCTGTTATTGTCCTCCATGAACTCTTCAGTGTCCGACTTTGTTATATAACCCAGATTTATGAGTATTTCACCGAGGTAGGTTTTGCCCGTTTCGTCGTGCAGTTTTTTGAATTCAATGTACTTGTCGAAGGCCTCTTCGGTAACCAGCCTGTTTTTAAGCAAAATTTTCGCAAGGGCAGCTTCCTCTTGATCCAGCAATTGAAATCTCGAATCCGACATAGCCGTTTAATTAAAAAAAGTACTCATTATAATTTCATGATAACAGCAGTGGCCGACAATACGAACTCCGCCTACCTTTCGTCCACGGGCTTATAATCGCGCTTTGCCGCGCCCGTGTAATTTTGTCTTGGCCTGCCTATTACGCGTTCGGGATCAGTTATCATCTCTCTCCACTGCGCCACCCAGCCGATAGTTCTGCCTATGGTGAAAATGACCGTAAACATGTTAAGCGGTATCCCCAGCGCTTTGTAAATTATACCGGAGTAAAAATCCACGTTCGGATACAGCTTCCGCTCGATAAAAAATTCATCTTTAAGCGCAATTTCTTCCAGTTTTACCGCTATGGCCAGCAGCGGGTCATTGCCGTCTTCGGCATCCAGCAGTTCATGAGTCATCTTGCGGATGATCCTTGCCCTGGGGTCGTAGTTTTTATAAACCCTGTGTCCAAAACCCATCAGACGGAACGGATCATTTTTATCCTTGGCCCGGTCTATGAATTGCGGGATGTTTTTGGGATCGCCAATTTCCATCATCATTCGTACCACCGCCTCGCTTGCGCCGCCGTGCGCCGGACCCCACAAAGCTCCGATTCCCGCCGAAACCGCTGCAAAGGGGTTCGCTTCCGAAGAGCCCGCGAGCCGGACGGTGGACGTGGATGCGTTTTGCTCGTGATCCGCGTGGAGCATGAGTATCAAATCCAGCGCCTTTACGTGAAGCGGGTTTATCTTGTATTCCTCCGCCGGGACGGCGAACATCATGCGAAGGAAGTTCTCCGCGTAGTCAAGGGAGTTCTTTGGATAGATAACCGGTTGTCCCACCGAGTACTTGTACGATGCCGCGGCAATGGTCGATATTTTTGCAATAAGCCGATGGGCGGATATCTCCTGGTGGCGCGGATTGTCTATTTCAAGCGAATCGTGATAGAAGGCCGACAGCGCACCGACCACTCCCACCATGATGGCCATCGGGTGGGCGTCGCGCCGGAACCCGCTGTAAAACTTCATGAGACCTTCGTGGATCATCGAATGCGTTGTAATCATCTTTTCAAAATGGTCGTACTCCTTCTTTTCAGGCAGTTCCCCGTAGTACAGGAGGTAGCAGACTTCCAGAAAACTGCTCTTTTCGGCAAGCTGTTCTATGGGGTATCCGCGATACAGCAGGGTGCCCTTTTCACCGTCTATAAACGTTATCGTGCTGGCGCAGCTCGCCGTCGACTTATATCCGGGATCGTATGTGAAGACGCCCATTTTACCGTACAGCTTCCTGATGTCCGCTACGGCCGGGCCGTGCGTTCCGCGCAGCAGCGGAAACTCCTCGCTTTGACCCGTGGCATTGTTCGTAATTGTCACCGTATCCTTACCCATCGCGACTCCTTTTCCTTATATTGGATTTATCCGCTATCGTGTCCGGCAACTGATTGAATGTCTACTGCGTTTACGCCACGCCATTTCGCACGGCGCGGCGCGCCTTTAATAATTTCGGTCTCAACATTATTTTAATTCTTTACAGTCCCGATTTATACCTAAAGATAATATTGATGATAGACTTGAAACGAAGGCTCATGTGTAAAAAAAAACTAATCCTTATCCACGCCGCAGTCGTCCTTTTTGTTTTTTCAACATACGTCAGCGTTTACGGCGCCGAGGAGTTCGTCTGTTACTACAAGGAAATGGAGTATGCAGAGGATTTTCTGATTAAGGGAGCCGAAGCCGAGAAAAACGGTGACCTTTTCAGGACGTTTCTTTATTACCAGGGCGCGTCGGAATGTATAAGGTCGGCCGCGCACAAAAAAGAGGTTAAACGTGTAGTGGAACTGCTTGCCGCCGATGCGCGCAATAAAGGCAACGTTTACTCCGAGGGCGCGTATAAGACAATTTTCGACGACAACTGTCCCTCTTACGGAGAAGAGACATGGGGCACGACGAACGTTTGGTTTCCGGCGGACGTGGACGTATCGTGCAAGACCGATGAGAAAAAAGTGCGTATAGAACTCAAGGACAGCGTCGGAGCCTTCGATATCTACGAAGCGGCCCGATACCATGCCGAGGCCGATCTTGCGATGATGAACTGGATAAGGTCCGCGCCGGAAAATATGGAAGTATTCGCAACGGCATACAGGCATTTCAATAACCGCCGGAAAGGGTTGAGAGGATCTGATAAGTCACTTTCGGGTTATGAAGGCGACAAGCTTTTGGGCGGATACACAAAAGAGCTTAAAAAGATTTCCGTTGAAAACGCGCGACGAATCCTGAAAAAAGAGGAAAAGATATTCAACAAAAATAAGGTGAAAACCGCCGTTGAATCTATAATGCTGATAGGCCTTGCGCGTAAGTGGTTTTCGTACATGGCTGGGGAAATGGAAACGAAAATAGTCAAAAGGTCCAAAAAACGCGGCGACATCCTGTTCAGAAACAGAAAAGAGCCGCTGGCGCTCAAAAGGGCATCCGAATATTACGGCATGGCGAGGATGCCGAAAGAAAATATCGAAGTGCGCGAAAGAGCGAATGAGCTGGGAGAAATGTACGCAAGCCAGAAGAGGTGGAAGAAGGCCGCCGAGTACTTTACGATTTCCGGCAACCGCCCGCGTCTGCGGGAGGCGGAAAAATTTTTAAAAAAATAGTAGCAAACTGCAAATCATGGTTAGCGTGTCGAGCGGCCTTGTTGTCATCGTTTTTATGCAAAAGTTCGCGCGGCAGTTGGTTCGTGAGGTTATTTTTATGCAAAAGTTCGCGCGGCAGTTGGTTCGTGAGGTTATTTTTATACAAAAGTTTGCGCGGCAGTCGGTTCGTGAGTGAGGTACAGTGCGAAATTTCCGTCTGTAAACCGGCCTTGCGTTGACGATCTGCGACGACGAAAAATGGTATTGCAGGTTGAAATTTGGTAGCCCTAAGGGGATTCGAACCCCTGCCGCCGCCGTGAGAGGGCGGTGTCCTGAACCACTAGACGATAGGGCCACTGGTCGAATACTACATTATTTGAAAACATATTATCAAACTGAAAAACTACGCGGCTTTGACGATACCAGTTCCTTAAAACTGGAATCGGCTGATTTTTTGGTAGTGCATCAGTTTGAATCTGATCTTCACGAGGCTAAACATTACAGCGTTGAAATGGTATATTCGTAGTTCAGATGGAAACCATAGAGAATTGTAAAATTCTGGTGGTGGAGGATTCGCCGCAGATGCTCCACCTGATCCGCACGATACTGACGAAAAACGGTTTCGACGTGATCGTAGCCAACAACGGCCAGGAAGGGCTTGATGCCACCCACTCAAACGATGTAGATCTTATAATCTCGGACGTCATGATGCCGGGTATGGATGGTTATGAATTCTGCCAGGAAGTTCGGAAATACGGCGCTACCCAGGCGCTCCCTTTTATTTTTCTTTCCGCCAAGGGAAGCATACGGGATAAACAGGAAGGCTTTAAGGATGGCGCGGACGATTACATAACCAAGCCTTTCGATCCCTCGGAACTCGTAATGAGGGTTAACGCCATGCTGGAACGCACGTCCCGATACCGCCATGAGGCGTTTACCGATTCGCTTACGGGTCTTAATAACCGTAGATACTTCGATAGAAAACTGGCCGAAATGATACTGCATTCAAATCGGTACATCGAGCCTTTCTGCCTGGCCATGATAGACGTTGACCACTTCAAGAATTTCAACGATACATACGGACACCAGGCGGGAGACGAGGCGTTAAGGCATCTCGCCAAATGCTTGATCGAGCACTTGAGGGAAACCGATCTCACCTTCCGCTACGGCGGAGAGGAATTCACCGCCATTCTTCCCGGCACCAACAAGGATACCGGAATGTATCTGATGGACGCTTTCAGGGCAAAGATATCCGAAACCGTCATTAACTACGAAGAAAAAAAACTTCGGTTGACCGTCAGCATCGGCCTGGCGCAGTCCATAGTAGATGCCGAGAATTCAAAAGAACTTTTAAAAAGCGCGGACGAAGCGCTTTATGCGTCAAAAACAAACGGGCGGAACCTCACGACCGGATTCCTGATCAAGTAAACCGGTGTCTCGAAGATTATGGAGATAACTACAAAGATTTACAGATCGATCCCGCGCCGTTTTTTCAGTTCTTCCTGATAGTGGCGTTGGTAAACAATATCCCACTCATCCGTACCTTCACGCAGGTCGCGTCCGTAAGAACCGATGGTCTTCCGCACCGCCGTTTCGATCTCGTCCTCTTTTTTAAGCTCATCCGTAAGTACTTTTACTACCTCAAGGCGCAGGTCGTTCGCTTCGCAGAAGTATTCCACCCTGTCGTCCTCGAGGAACCCTTTTAGAATTACCTTGGACAGCTGGTTGATCTTTTCCCTCGTCAGTCTCAAAGTATGATCCCTCTTTCACGCGCAAGTTTGTTTTTCACCATCTGGAACATCTTGCGGTAATTGATGTTTTCCTCATCGAGCCTTTCCTCCTGTTCTTCGAGGATATCCTTGACCTCATCGTTAAGACGTTCTTCCACCATCAGGTCGCTGTTTATGGAACCTTCCACCATTGTGATTATCTGATCCGTTTCAGCGTCGAACTCGATCATCTCTTTTTCCAAAAGCCCATCAACGATTCTTTTCGACAAGTAATGAATTATCTCTTTTCTTAACTTCA
The DNA here is from genome assembly GCA_036244935.1 of bacterium. Taxonomy (GTDB): domain Bacteria; phylum Nitrospinota_A; class UBA7883; order JACRGQ01; family JACRGQ01; genus BTTC01. The sequence goes on from BTTC01000077.1 coordinate 7,884, forward strand.
CTGTCTTTCGTCCTTATACGGTTACAAAATCAAGGTTAGGCCTGATGCCCAGAAAATCCACCAGTCTTTCGCCATCAAGACCGGCGGCCATTATATGCCTGGGCGAGCCTGGAGTGCCGTGAAAATCGCTTCCTCCCGAAACGGAAAGCCCGAAGCGCGCGGCCCATTCCAGATAACGACGCACATCACCGGGACCGTGGGAGGGATGAAACACCTCTATTCCATCAAGCCCCTGCTCCACCAGGTTCGGAATCATACCGGATATTTTCAGCGTATTCGGGTGAGC
>BTTC01000078.1:0-8160 GCA_036244935.1 bacterium
ACAGGTGCGGCGCCACCCGTAGCGATGCCATATCAGCAAAGTATGGATGCCCCCTGCTGTCGAGTCTGCCGCTGAAAAACGCCTCGATCCACGGTCCGCCAAATTCACCCGGCGGCAAGCTCACGCCGTGAATCACGATAAGCGAGACCTCGGCACCCGGTGGACGCTCATCGGCATGTGGGCTCGGCACGCGCCGGGCGCCGTACAGCCAGCCACTTGGCTCCACAACCATTTCCGTGCCGGCGCCCGTAATGTCACCCATTGCCGACCCCATTCCTTACCTACAACCGCAAACCACATAATAAGGCCCTGCCACACATTTATTCTGCCCGTGGCAACAATGGACGAAGAACGAGCGCCGGTTCAGTGTGTGCGCACCACCCGATCCGCGTACTGCGCCTGTGCGATGACGCTACACTCCCCGCCTTCAACGGTGAAGGGCACGGATTCGAGGCCCGCTTGCCCGGCGCGAGGGGCGGGAATCCCTATCGGCACACTATGCCGCACCGGGGTCGCACCCCGACTCGCGCTCGAACTCTGGGTGGATATATCGCAGCAAACACGCATGAAATGCACGTTGGGAAAGCGGTCGAGCTTGACGCCTCGGCCATCCACCCCGGGATCGCAAATCGAACTACGCTCCTACCCGAGTCCCGATCTTCAGGCCGCCAGCAGACGTGCAGCCTGTTCGGCCAGCGCCGGTAGATCAGGCACTACGGGGACTTCAAGCCCAAGATTTATCCGGGCCAGCAATGCCTCGCTTTCCGGGATATCGGAGCCCTGAAGCAATTCGGGTGTTACACGCAAGATATATGGAAACCCCTGCGACAGCACCGCCATGACCGCCGGCTCCAGCACACCCTCAGGTGTACGCAACACAATCATGCGCGAACGACGCGAGGTGGGCGGAATCCCCTCCCCCAGAAGCGGCTCGATAGCTACCAGGGGAATATTGCTGCCCCGCCAGCGCACTTTTCCCATCAGCCATGGCGGTGCGCCCGGAATCGGCACCGGTTCGGCCAAACCACGGACTTCCTCGACAATGCTGCGCGGCAACAACAGCTTGCCGTTGCCGATCGGAAGCAGAATGCAATACAACTCGCGATTGTCGGTACTCATGTTTGCTAATCCACTCCGCCTTCTTCAATGATCGTCGTTGTTCCCATCGTTCGCGTAGCCAGGGGATCGAAGCCGGTTACCACCGACTGAATGGCCTCCAGCAACTCCACCTCCTGATAGGGTTTGCCGATGTAGTGTTCGATTCCAATCTGATCGGCGCGGGCACGATGCTTCTCGCCTGTACGCGAAGTGATAACAATGATGGGAATATCGCGCAAGCGCGAATCGTTTTTCATGTGCCCCGCGAGTTCATAGCCGTCCATACGCGGCATTTCCACGTCGAGCGTCAGAACGTCCGGTTTGAGTTCCAGTATTTTGTCCCGCGCTATGAAGGGGTCGGGGGCGGTCCCAACTACATGGATGGCCGGATCCGTGCTCAGCGCCTCTGTAAGTATGGTACGCACTACCGCGGAGTCGTCGATAATCAGTACCTTGATTTTATTCATTTGGTCTTGTCGGATAGAATCAATAGAATTTATCGGTTGAGCTGCAAAAAACGTTAAGGTCCAAAATAAGGAGGTTGTTCCGTTCGGCTTGTCCTATTCCCGACAGGTATCCGCTTTTTATGCCGCCCATCGATTTGTCCGCCGACACGATCTTGTTTCCATCCAGTGTAACTATGTCCTCGACTTTGTCTACCAGTACGCCGGTATTGAATCCGTCCTTTTCCACTATGATTATGCTTTCCGCCTTATCTTCATCCGTGTTTTTAAAGCCAAGCTTCTTTTTAGCGTCCATCACCGGAACCACTACGCCGCGCAGGTTCATCACTCCGGCTATGAAATCCGTGGCCTTGGGCACGCGTGTGATTTTGCGCCGAATGATTATCTCCCTCACGAAGGTTATCGGGACGCCGTAGTATTCGCCACGCAGCATGAAGGACAAAAATATCCGTTTACCTCCATTGCCGTTGTTCCCGGCCTGGGACTGTTTGGTTTCCACGGCTGTCTTTTCGTCCCCTTTGCCGTCGGTAATTTTAGACTTGTCCGGCGCGGACGGTTTTTCGGCATCACCCGTTTGATGCTGCCTTGCGTCTTCTACCTGCAATTTAACCTTATCCAGAAGTTCAAAAAGGAGGTCTCTTTTTTCCTGGCCAACGGATTGCCCCGACTGCCTTGCCTCGTCCAGAATGGTTTCCATTTCCGTTGCGATAGAGTGGATGCCGCCCAGTCCAACCAGCCCGGCGTTGCCCTTCAAACTGTGGACGGCGCGAAAAAGCTCGTCGATATGTTCACGGTTACCGCCGTTTTTTTCCAGCGCCAGCAGTGATGATTCCGCAAGTTCCAGATGCGTGTCGCTTTCTTCGAAGAAAGCCGCAATCGCCGCTTGTGTCGCCATTTCAGTTAACCCCCATCAATCCGTCTACATTTAAAACCAGCCCTATGGAACCGTCACCGAGTATCGCGCCGCCTTTTACGCCCCTTACGCTGCTGAAAACACGGCCCAGGTCTTTAAGAACCACGTTTTGCTGCTCTATGATGGAATCCGCCATTACGCAGCAGCGCCTGCCGTTTTTTTCTATTATTATCCCAACCCCGTCGGTCGGGTTCGTTACGGTTGTTTCTATCCTGAAGTTTTTGTAAAGCCTTATAAGCGGATAGATATCTCCACGTATATTAACCATTTCGGATCTCTCCCTGACCGTAAAAACCTCGCCGTTCGTGGGACGGAAAGATTCCTTTACATCTTCCACCGGCAGAATGAATTTCCCCTTTCCCACTTTAACGACAAGCCCGGTGATCGTAATCAACGTCGTGGATACGGGCAGACTGATGGTAAACGTCGATCCTTTGCCGTAAGTAGAATCAACTTCTATTTTACCCTTCAACTCCGCCAGCGCGTTTTTCACCACGTCCATCCCCACGCCGCGGCCCGATACGTCCGTAACTTTGTCCGCCAGTGAAAAACCGGCGTGAAAAATAAAGTCGAAAACTTCCCTGTCGGACAACGCTCCCCCCGCCTGGGCCGATATGAATCCTCTGTCTATGCCTTTTTCAAGAAGTTTTTTCCGCGATATGCCGGCGCCGTCGTCTTCGAGTTTTATTATCAGCAGCTCGCCCTCGATCTCCGCCGTAAGGCGTATCGTACCCATTTCCGGCTTGCCGTTCGATTTGCGCGCCTCCGGCATTTCAATACCGTGATCCACCGCATTTCTTACCATGTGTATGATGGGGCTTTCAAATTTTTCCAGCAGGCTTTTATCCACCATAATCTCTTCGCCCTCAAGCCGGATGTCAACGTTTTTACTCAGGGAAGCGGCAAGGTCACGCACAAGGCGCGGCATCTTTTGGAAAAGGGTTTTGATGGATACCTTTCTTACCTCGGAAAGCCCCTCCTGCAAGCGGTAAGTCAGCTCGGAAAAATTCATGTTTACGTTTTTGAATTCCTTCGTAATCTTTACCGAACCCGGCAAGGTGCTCAGCCGCCTTTCAAGATAGTTGAATACCTCCGATATGATGACAAGCTCGCCTATCTGGTCCATGAATTCGTCAACTTTTTCTTCCGCTATCCGCATTGTCTTCTGGACCGCAAACTTGGCTGCGGTTATATCCTTGTTCTGTTTTTTCTGTATATCCATCGCGTCCGAAACCGTTTCTTTGGAAACCACCCCTTTTTTAACCAGAACTTCTCCCAGTTTTTCGTCCGGCTGCTGGTCCTCAAGGGCTTTTTCCACCTGCTCCGGTTTTATCCCTTCGCTTTCCACCAGTATCTCGCCAATTTTCTGGGGTTTGCCATCTTCCTTTCCCGAACCGGCGAGCGTGCGTACCAGTATGAGATTCTGCTCCAGTTCGGCTGCCAGCCCGTTGCCCTTTTCTCCCAGATCGAGTCCCCTTATTTTTTCGACTATGGTAGCCATTTTGTACAGGTAAACGTCCAGGCCGTCATCTGATTTTGCTTCTTCCTTGTCTATGATCCTCTGTTCGAGGTTGCCTATGAAATTTTCTTCCTCCGGCGTTAATGCGTATGAGGCGTCGCCATCCGCCACCCTCCTGAAAATCTCCTTCAGGTAGTCGGTGCCTTTAAGCAGGTTATCGATAATCGTCTGGGTGACTCTCTTTTTCCCCTTCCTGAGGTCGTCGAGAAGGTTTTCGAGTTTGTGGGAGAAATTTTTTACGTGATTAAGGCCGAAAAAGGCGGAACTTCCCTTAATGCTGTGTACCGGGCGGAAGATGGAATCGATTATCTTTACGTCATCGGGATTTTTTTCGAGCGCGACGAATTTCTCGTCAAGCCCTTCAAGCGATTCAAAAACTTCCGCAAGATATTCCGTGAAAATTTCAGGGTCTATGATTTCGCTCATTGCTTGAACCTAACTATAGAAGTTTGATATCAAATGTCTTACTCCGCCTTCATCCTCACCAGATTGTTTATTATCTGTTCCCACCTTTCAAGTTTTCCGGATGCGGTCTTAACGGCGCTGATGAGTTCGGATTTGTCCTTGAACGGCTTGAAGAAGCAGTCGTTGGCGCCAAGACTGAGACAGGACAGTATATTGTCTATTGTAACGAACCCCGTTATGATAATCACCTGTATCATACCGTTGAATTCCTTGATCTGCCTAAGCAGTTCCGTACCGCGCATCTCGGGCATTTGTATATCGCTTACGACGATAAGAAAATTATCATTTTTTATTATCTTAAGAGCCGTTATGGGGTTCGTTTCTCCCGTGACATCGTATCCTTCCATCTGCAATACGCGCGTAAGCGAGGCAACTATATCGCGGTCGTCATCAACTACGAGTATTTTTCTTTTCATTGTAAAATTTATCCTTATCGACCTTTTTTCAGCGGAATCGTTAAGATAAAAACTGCGCCCAGTCCTTTTTCACTTTCAACTTCCAGTGTACCTGAAAACTCCGCAACAATCTCTTTGGATATCGAAAGTCCCAGTCCGGTACCCTTGTCTTTCGGCTTGGTAGTGAAAAACGGATCGAATATCCTGCCGATGATTTCCACCGGTATGCCCGGCCCGTTGTCCGAAACGGATATCTGCGCGGAGTTCCTTCCATTTGCCTCCACCTTGGCGGCCTTTATGCTTATACCCGCATTTTTCGTCTCCTCCAAAGCGTGGGACGCGTTGATAATCAGGTTCAGGATAACTTGTTCCAGCTTCTGGGGGTCTCCCACAAGCGGCGGCAGCGCGTCGTCGAATTCCTGTTTGATTTTTATGTTATTTTTCATGGATACTTTTGCGAAATTAAGCGCGTTGGAAACAACCTGAAGCAGGTCGAATTCGGTCTGCACCTCCTCAGGTCTGCGTGAGAACCTTCGTATGCTGCCCAGTATTTTTTCTATGTGGTTCACGCCTTTTTTGACCGTATCCAGAAGGTCGCTTATCTCCGAGGCAAGTTCTTGCGGACTCATATGTTTGTACCTGTATTCAGGATGTTCCCGGCCATATTCCATCAGGACGCGGCTGTTTTCAGACTGAAGCGTCTTGACCGTTTCAAGATTCAGCTTCATGTAGGTCAGCGGGTTGTTCAGTTCGTGGATGATGCCCGCCGCCACCTGTCCGATAGAGGAAAGCCTGTCAGCGTGCATCAGCCTGATCTGCTGGTTGGCAATGCTTTGCAGCTGTTCGTTGACCTGATTTTCAAGGTAGCTCTGGTAGTACTTTTCCAGCAGGAAACGAGCACGCCTGTCCACCGCCAAGTCGATAACATGCTTCATGTACGAAGGTGAAGCCGGAAGCGCCAGGTAGTCGTATATCCCGTCTATCGCGTCGTTCAGCGAGCCTATCCTGCTGTTCTCATCCACCATGTAGATAACGGCCATGTCCGGATTTTTTTCCATGACTTTCCTGAGCCTCTCTACGCCGGTACCGCGAAGCAGACCGGCGTGCACCATAACCACGGTTAAATCGTCATCCGACTTTATATGGTTTTCATCAGGAACGCCCGTCAGCTGTTTAACATTGTAGCCCAGCTCGCGTATCTGTTCCGCCCGTTTCCCGCCGCGGCGCTCTCCCGCTTCAAGCAGCAGTATGTTTACATCGGTACGCATCAAACGATCCGTCTACTCATAAAAAGCCGTTACCTGCGGTAAATGGTCGGCTGAACGTAAGTGAAGCCATGTTTCAATCCAGTCAGACTTTCCGAATGCCCGATAAACAGGTATCCGCCGGGTTTGAGATAACGGTAATACTTCCCCACGAGCTTTTCCTGCGTCGGCTTGTCGAAGTATATCATCACGTTCCTGCAGAATATAAAATCAAACTGGTGCCTGAACGGATAAAGCGCGCTCATCAGGTTGAACCTCCTGAAAGTGATAAGGTCCCTTATATCCTGCCGTACGCGCACCAGCTTCTTTTTGCCATCCGAATTCTCCTTGACGAAATAGTTCTTCATCACATTTTTAGGAACATCCTCCAACCGTGACTGTTCGTAAACGCCTTCAGACGCCTTGAACAGCACGTCGGTGGATATATCCGTAGCCAGTATCCTTATCTTCAACGGCCGCGGCGAGCCTTCCATGCGGCTCATAAAGGTAAATGCAAGCGTGTACGGCTCCTCGCCGGAAGAGCAGCCTGCGCTCCAGACGCGAAATTCCGTTTCGTTCGCCTTGCGCTTTTTGTCTATGCAATCCGGCAGTACGCTTTCAAGAAATTTGAAATGACTTACTTCCCTGTAAAAACTCGTAAGGTTCGTCGATATATCGTCCAGCAGATCGACCAGCGCCTGGCCGCTTTCATCATGCAAAACGTGGTTGTAATAGTCCCGGTAAGACCGGAATCCCTGGCGCTCAAGCCTGGACCGCAGCCTTGTCCGCAGAAGCTCTTTTTTGGTCTGGTTAAGGGATATTCCGCTTTGCTTGTATATCAACCCGCGCAGCAACTCGAAATCGGCGCCGGAAAGATCTTTAAGGTTCGACATATTTTACGGCGTTAACCGGTAACCTCCATACGTTCGCTTGCTCGTAATTAAACGGACAGTTCTCATTTACCACTGATACTTTTATACCATTAGGATACGGGAATTTTGAAATCGCTGCGGCATCGACCAGATAAAACGTTAATGATCCAGCAAACGCCCGACTCGAACCGACGCAAAAAGCGTTTTTCCTAAAGGCGTCAAACCCCGGCAAAACAGTGTGACGGCGCAGGTCTGCTCCGGATAATCAGCTTCCCACCTTTTCGGCCTGGGCCACGATATCCAACTCATCCACGGAAAGAACCTTGTCGATATCAAGCAATATCTTCACCTTGCCCTTTATCTTGCCCATGCCCAGGATGAAGTCGGTCTTGACGGTCGTCCCGAAAGAAGGCGGAGGATCGATCTCCTTTTCGCCGATGTCCAGTACCTCAGCCACCGTGTCGACCACGATCCCCAGCAGGAGGTCGCTGACGTTGACCACTATTATGCAGGTCTCGCGCGTGTAATCTATGGGCGGCATATCGAATTTAAGACGCAGGTCAATAACCGGTATAACCTTTCCGCGAAGGTTTATTACCCCCTTTATGAAAGGCGGCACCTGCGGAACCTCGGTTATCTCCATCACGCTTATGATCTCGCGTACCTTGAGGATTTCGAGACCATATTCCTCCTTCCCCAGAATGAAAGTGAGGTATTTTCCTTCCTTGCCGTCGGAATCGGTGAAATCGATGTTCCTGACATCGGTTTTTTCGACGGTTGTCGCTGCGGAGTCTGTCATAATTAACCTCTTTTTACCTGATTATTAATTAAAAGCAGATATACACGATCTGAAGAACTCTATGGCTAAATTATACCTCACTCCGAGGCCATCTCAAATATACCCCCAACGTCCAGAATCAAACCAACAAGGCCGTCCCCCAGAATCGAGCTGCCCGAAAACCCCTTGATTCCGCTTAACCGCTTGTCGAGGTTTTTTATTACCACCTGCTGCTGCCCCAGCAGGTCGTCGACCATAAGACCGCGCCGTTCCGTTTCGGTGCTGACGATTATTACCAGCGATTTAGTAATATCGGTGGAGCCGTTTGGTATGCCGAACAGGTCATGCAGCCTGATGAGCGGTATGAGTTCGCCGCGCACGTTTATGATTTCACCCTTGTTTACAACGCTAC